>JAYVOY010000535.1:0-3781 GCA_043757645.1 Verrucomicrobiota bacterium | reverse complement strand
GCTTCAAGCTCGTCATCGCCTACGACGGCACGAATTACCAAGGCTGGCAGTGGCAGAAAACCGGCACGGGCGTGCAGCAACTCGTCGAGGAGGCGCTCGCGAAAATCTTCCCGAGCGCGCCGCGCATCCACAGTTCCAGCCGCACGGACACGGGCGTTCACGCGCTCGGCATGGTGGTTCATGTGGATTTGCAGCGCGCCGAATTCAAGCTGCCCGTGCGCAAGTTGCTCCTCGCGCTGAATCACTATCTGCCGCACGACATCCGCGTCCAACGCGCCGGGCGCGCGCCGCCGGAATTCCACGCGCGCTTCGATGCGCGCGGCAAGGAGTATCGCTACTTCGTGTGGAATCATGCCGCGATGAATCCCCTGCTCCGCCATCAAGCGTGGCACGTCCCGCGGCCGCTCGACTTGCCCGCCATTCGCAGCGCGGCGCGGCTCTTCGTCGGGAAACACGATTTCAAATCCTTCGCCGCGAACACCGGTTACGAAAAGCAAACCACCGTGCGCCGCCTCACGCGCTGCGAGGTCCGCAAAACCGGCTCGCTCCTCACGATCCTCATCGAGGGCGACGGGTTCCTGTACAAAATGTGCCGCGGCATCGCGGGCACGCTCGTGCAAATCGGACTCGGCAAAATCAGCGCCGCCGACATCCGCCACATCCTCGCGCAACGCGACCGCCGCGTCGCCGGCATGACCGCACCCGCGCACGGCCTCTGCCTCTGGCGCGTGCTCTACGACAAAACCCGCGGCCGCCGCGCCGCGCTGCCCGACGCTGTCGAGTGATTCCAGACGCCGCAGTTAAGCAATGAAAACCACGGCTGGACACGGATGAACACGGATCAAAACCAACTTCCCCCGCCCCGACAAATGGAACGCCGCCCGCACCGAGCCGGCTTCTTTATCCGTGTTCATCCGCGTCCATCCGTGGTTCAAAACTCGGCGTAGCCCGCCCCGCCCCCACCCATGCAAGTCGTCCTCTTCGAGCCTGAGATTCCGCCCAACACCGGCAACGTCGCGCGCCTCTGCGCCGCGACGTGTGCCACGCTGCACCTCATCGAACCCTTCGGCTTCCAACTCGACGACCGCCAGCTCAAGCGCGCCGGCATGGATTATTGGCGGCAAGTCACCTGGCACCGCTGGGCCAACTGGGCCGCCTTCGCGCAACGCCTCGCGCCCGACGCGCGCCTCTGGTTCATCGAGTCCAACGGCCCGCGCCACTACGCCGAGGTCACTTATCAGGCGAACGATTACCTCGTCTTCGGACGCGAGACCGCCGGACTACCGCCCGCGTTGCTCGCCGAACACCGCGACCAGTGGCTGCGCATTCCGATGTTCAACCCGCAATCCCGTTCGCTGAACCTCTCCAACTGCGTCGCCCTCGTGCTTTTCGAGGCGCTTCGCCAACAAGGTTTCACGGGGAATATTTGACCGTGGCACGCCACGGAAGCCGCGCGGAAAAGAACGCAAGCGCCACCCGGAGCGCGACAACCGGCGGCTGATTTCTCACGCCGCCGCCGTCGGTTTGGGTTTGTAAACGAAGAAGGTCAGCACCCCGAGGAGCACGGCCTGCACGAGGCCGGCGGCGAACCACTGGAGCGGAATCTCCGCGGGCAGCGGCTGCACCGCGTAGGTCATCAGCGTGTTCGCTTGGCTGAACAAACCCATGAACAGGCCGTACATCACGCCGCACTTGAGGCACGCCTTTTCGGCGAAACCGCGCGCCCACAGCACGACGAACGTGAGCGCGGCGAGAAACTGCGAGCCCAGCAGCCAGCCAAAGTGCGCCTGCATCTCGCCCTCGCTCCGCCACAGGCTGGCGGTCGCATGGTACGCGGGCTGCAACCAGATTCCGTGGATGAGGAAATCGCTGGCGAAGATAAAGCCGAAGGCCGCGACGATGGCGATGAGGAGGCGTTTGGGATTCATGATGGCGGGTGGGCGCCGCACAACGACGCGTTGAATTTTTGCGACCCTGGGCGCGCGCGGTTCGGTGGTCAAGAATCCGCGCGCAACCCCCGCAGATTCAAGGCGACCACAGATCAAAAAAACATCCGGGGTCGGTTTGAACCTGCGGGACGCACTTTTTCCGTGGTCCCCGCAAATTGCTTGGCAGCGCCGCGCACGCACGCCAAGTATCCGCGCGATGAAAAAACTGCTGCTGTTCGCCACTTTGTCCGCCGTCCTGACTCTCAGTGCCCGCGCCGCCGATTCGGAGGCGGGCTTCGTGAAAATCTTCGACGGCAAATCCTTCGACGGCTGGAAGCTGGCCAATGAAAACAAGTCCACGTGGAAAATCGAGGAAGGCGCCTTCGTCGCGCACGGCAACCGCAACCACCTTTACTTCGTCGGCGACGAGAAGGCGTTCACCGATTTCGAGTTGAAGGTGGATGTGCTGACGAAGCCCGGTTCCAACGGCGGCATTTATTTTCACACCAAATATCAAGAGGTCGGTTGGCCGAAGTACGGCTTCGAGACGCAGGTGAACAACACCCACGGCGACTGGAAGAAAACCGGCAGCCTTTACGACATCGTCAACGTCAAGGAATCCGCCGCCAAGGACAACGTGTGGTGGACGCAGCACGTGATCGTGAAGGGCAAGCAAGTCACCGTGAAAATCGACGGCCAGACCGTGATGGAATACACCGAGCCGGCGGACTACAAGCCGGGCAAGGATTTCCCGCGCCAGATCGGCGAGGGCACGTTCGCCCTCCAAGCCCACGATCCGAAGAGCGAGATTCACTACAAAAACATCCGCGTGAAACGGCTGTGAGTGGAATCGCGCCCACGCCCGCGCTCTTATCCGCGTTTGGAGTTCCGTCTTTAGGCGGCTCGGGCGAATCAAGCGAGTCACCGCCGATAACCGCGTAAACGCGGAACTTCAAACCTCCCGCCGCGCGCCAGTTGGCGGCTAATTTCGCCCCGCAAATCCGCCGCCCCGCAATCATGTCCACCGAACTCACCAACAAGCAAATCAGCCACCTCAAAGCCCTCGGCCAGAAGCTCGACCCCGTGCTCGTCATCGGCCGCAACGGCGTCACCGACTCATTCGTCAAGGGCCTCAACGAGGCGCTCGATCAACACGAGTTGGTGAAGGTCCGGTTCGGTGATTTCAAGGACCAGAAGAAAACCCTCGCGCCGGAACTCGCCGCCAAGGCGGGCTGCCGCCTCGTCCAGCGCGTCGGCAACGTCGCGCTGTATTTCCGCCAGCAGGCCGCGCCCGAACGCCGCAAGATTTCGTTTTGAACCGCCGGTTTACTCCGTTGCTTTGCGCGCGTTATTAAACTTTGTTCCCGCCAACTTTTAACCCCTGAAAAACCTCCCATGAAAACCATCCCCCGCGAAACCGTGGAAGCCATCGTCGAGCGCTACGAGCATCTCGAGGAGGACAAACTCCAGCCGCTCTTCGCGCGCTTCAGCGCCGAGCAGCCGTTCCTGATGACCTACCTGCTCGTCGGCGACGAGGAGTTCGTCGAAGAGGAAAACCGCGGCGACCTGCTCTACCTCGGCCTGATGGTTTACCAGATTTTGTCGAACGAACGCGGCGGCCTACCCACCGCCGCGGAAGACGCCGTGATCGAGGCCGACGACGCCAACCTGCAAATGCTCATGGGCCTCGAGGAATCCTCGGAAATGCAGTTCCAAACCGCCATCGAGAAAATGATCGCCGACTTCAACCAATCGCACGTGCTCGGCGTGATGCTCGAAATGCTCATGGCCGGCAACGAGGAAACCCCCGACCTCGCGCCCGAAAGCGTCGGCATGAATTTGATCCATCTCAA
>JAYVOY010000534.1:0-3790 GCA_043757645.1 Verrucomicrobiota bacterium | reverse complement strand
AGATTGCTGGGCGTCCTGCCTACCCGCCGCCTGTTGACTGCGCCGCTGGACCAGCGGCTCGCCGATGTGATGATTGCCCGCGTGGTGGCCCTGCCGCAGACGGCGACAGTGTTGGAGGCGTGCGAGGCGTTCGTCTTGCACAAGTTTTTGGCGTTCCCGGTCGTGGACGAGCAGCGGCGGATTGTCGGCGTGGTGGACGTTGGATTGTTGAGCGAAGGGGCGTTCGATATTGCCGAGCGCGAGCAGACGGAGGCGTTGTTTGAGTCCATCGGTTTTCGCGTGTCGCAGGTGCGGGAGGCTTCGCCGCTGCGGGCGTTTCGTTACCGTTTTCCCTGGCTGGTGGCGACGATTGGCAGTGGCACGGTTTGCGCGCTGCTGGCCAGCGCCTACGAGGTCACGCTGGCCAAAAGCATCGTGCTGGCGTTTTTCCTGACGATGGTGCTGGGCCTGGCCGAGAGCGTCAGCATTCAGTCCATGACCATCACGATTCAGGCATTGCGTGCGACCCAGCCGACCTTCGGCTGGTACGTCCGGGCATTTCGCCGCGAGGTCGGCACGGCGCTGCTGCTGGGGCTGGCTTGTGGCACGGTGGTCGGCCTGATTGTGTGGTTTTGGCGCGGGGCGGGAGCCGCCGCCTTCGTCATTGGCGGGAGCATCGGGCTGGCACTGTGCGCGGCGTGCTTCTTCGGCTTGAGCGTTCCCGCGGCGCTGCACGCACTCAAGCTCGACCCGAAAATTGCCGCCGGGCCGGTGACGCTCGCGCTCACGGATATTTTCACGCTGCTGTTCTATTTCAGCCTGGCGGCGTTGGTGTTATGAGGCGCCACCCTTCTGAGCAAGCGGGCGTGAGAAGAAATGCAACGTGGCGAAACCATCCAGGCCCGCTGCCCGTGATATTCTGTCGGCTGCGGCGGGGCGGTGGGGGAACCACGCGCCGCGCCGAATCCCGCCAACTTTGCTCCGGTGCGAACCGGTCCCCGCGTGGGCTGGGGCGTTGATTTTTGTCGGTTGGTCCATTGAATCGTAGAATTTTTGCCTATGTTATTTCGCTCCCTCGAATCCCGTTTGCAGCAGGCCGTGGCCGCGGTTTTGCCCGACGCCCAGCTTGGCAGCATTCTCATCCGCCCGTGCGCGGATCCGAAGTTTGGCGATTACCAGACGAGCGCGCTGATGGCCGTCGCGAAGGAGCGGAAGCTGAATCCGCGCAAGCTCGGCGCGGACGTGCTCGCGAAACTCGACGTGTCGGAATGGTGCGAGCAGGTCGAGCTGGCGGGCGCGGGCTTCCTCAATTTCCGCCTCAAGCCCGCCGCGCTGGCGCGGGTGCTCGCGGAGGTGGTGGGCGGGCACCGGCAAAGCTTCGAGCCGGCGCGACAGCGGCGCACGGTGGTGATTGATTTCAGTTCGCCGAACGTCGCCAAGCCGATGCACGTCGGGCACATTCGCTCGACGATTTTGGGCGATTGCCTCGCGCGCACGCTGCGGCTGCTCGGGCACACGGTCGTCACGGACAATCACATCGGCGACTGGGGCACGCAGTTCGGCAAATTGCTCGTCGGCTGGAAGCGGCTGCTCGACCGCGCCGCGATCGTGAGTGATCCGATTGGCGAGATGGAGCGGCTGTATCGCACGATCAACACGGAGTGTTTGGAGAATCCCGCGACGCTCGAGGCCGCGCGGCAGGAGTTGGTGAAACTCCAGGCGGGCGACGCGGAAAACCTGCGCATCTGGCGCGAAATGCAGGCGTTGTCGCAATCGCAGTTCGACACGATTTACGGGCGGCTGGGCGTGAAGTTCGAGCACACGCTGGGTGAAAGTTTTTACAACCCGTGGCTGCGCGACGTGGTCGGGCAGTTGACCGCGCGCGGCCTCGCGCGCACGAGCGACGGCGCGACGGCGGTGTTCAGCGACGGCGCGGGGCCGCCGAAGGACGATCCGTTTTTGATCCAGCGCGACGGCGAGTGGCAGGCGAATCCCGCGCTGATTCAGAAGAGCGATGGCGGTTTCAACTACGCGACGACCGATCTCGCGACGCTGGATTACCGCCTGCGCACGTGGGCGCCGGACCAGATTTTGTACGTCACGGATGGCCGGCAGCAGTTGCATTTCCGGCAGATTTTCGCGGCCTTCCGGCGCTGGCATCCGGCGGCGCGGGTGGACCTCGTTCACGTGTGGTTCGGCTCGATTCTCGGGGATGACGGCAAGCCGTTCAAAACGCGCTCGGGCGACACGGTGAAACTCGCCGACCTGCTGGATGAGGCCGAGGAACGGGCCTACCAAGTGGTCACCGCGAAAAACGCCGAACTGCCCGAGAGCGAGCGGCGCGAGATCGCGCGCATCGTCGGCCTCGGCGCGGTGAAGTACGCGGACCTCGCGCCGAACCGGCAGAGCGACTACGTCTTCGACTGGGACAAAATCCTCGCGCTCAACGGCAACACCGCGCCGTATTTGCAATACGCTTACACGCGCATCCGGAGCATTTTCCGCAAGGCGGGCGCGGTGGTCGCGAGCGGCGACGCGCTGGAATTGACCGAGGACGAGGAACTGCGGCTGGCGAAACATCTCCTGAATTTCGGCCTCACGCTCGAGGCTGTCGCCGAGGAGTGCCGGCCGAATTATCTGTGCAATTACCTCTTCGAGTTGGCCGGTCACTTCGGGCGTTTCTACGAGGCGTGCCCCGTGTTGAAGGGCACCGACACGCAACGCGCCGCGCGCCTGGCCCTCTGCGACGCCACCGCCCGCGTCCTCAAACAGGGCCTCGATGTCCTCGGGATCGAGACGACGGAGCAGATGTAGCGCGGGCACGCCGTGCCCGCGGTCTTGTAGGAGCCGACGTGAGGAGGCTCTAACCATTGCGCGGAGAAAAGGAGTTAGAGTCTCGTCACCTCGACTCCTACAAACGTAGCGCGGGTGCGCCTTTTCCCTTCAACGCCCCGCGGATTGCTCCTATAACACTGCGGCTGTGGCGGACGAAACTCCATCCTCCTTCAAAGTCCTCGCGACGGACAACCTGCTCTACGGGCCGGTGGACGTGCCGACGCTGGACGCGTGGGTGCGGCAGGGACTGGTCCTGCGCGACAGTTGGGTGTATCGCGTCGAGGCGGACACGTGGCACCGCACCTACGATGTGCCCGAGGCGACGGATGCCTTGGGAGGCGTGGGCGAGGTGGAGACTTCCGTCGTTCCACTGGGTCTGCCGGAACACATCACGCCGGGCAACCTGCGGCGCATTCGCGTCCTCGGCACGATGACGGAGGACCAGATTCGCGAACTGGCCACGGCGATGCGGTATCGGGAGTTGAAGCAGTTCACGACCGTCGTGAAGGCCGACAGTCCGGGCAACTCGATGTTCCTCATTCTCGGCGGCGAGGTGCGTGTGCGGCGGTTTATCAATGGCCGCGAAAAAATTCTCGCGACGCTCGTCACCGGCGATTTTTTTGGCGAACTGGCGATGCTCGATCACTCGCCGCGCTCGGCGGAGGTCGTCACCAACGTTGATGCCACGCTGCTGGAATTGGATGGCGGCGCGCTCAAGCTCATCGCCGAACGCTCGCCGTGGACCGCGGTGCCGTTTCTGCTCGCGATCATTCGCACGATGGCCCGGCGCATTCGCACGGATAACGACCGCTGGAAAGGCGTGCTCGGTTATCTGTCCGTGCTCGAAGTGGACCTTTCGAGCTTCTACGGTTCGCTCTTCAAATACACGGCCCCGGACGGCGGGGCGGCGATGGCGTATCTCGTCATCGCGGCGGACGGCGTGGCGTATCCGACGGAAGATTTGCCCACGCTCAAG
>JAYVOY010000533.1:0-3799 GCA_043757645.1 Verrucomicrobiota bacterium | reverse complement strand
AACGGGGCTGCTGCGAGCTTTGGTCGTTGCGCAAACGTCTCACGAAATGGTGAACCAAAGTGAGTGCGTCAATGGCCGCGCCGGACCGCCCGCGCCGGACCGCCCGCGCCGGGAGCCGCCGAGCCGGCGGCGGTCCGTCAACGGCATGGTTTCGGTTTAGAGCGTTTGTGACGTGGGTTGCCGCTGCGGGCGGGACGCCCGCGCTCCGGGGCGGGGGTGGAAAGATTTCGGGGGATATTTTCACAGGCGGCGGAGGAACCAGGTTTCGAAGAGGTAGAGGGCGAGGAGGGCGGCGAGCAACACGGGCCAGAGGTCGTGGCGGGCGTCGGCGGGACCGAGGGCGGCGACGGCGGCGGGCCAGCCGGCGTGGAGTTTCGTGTCGAGGAGGGATTCGAGGCGCGCGGTTTGCGCGGCGTCCACGGGGCGGAGATCGGCTTCGGCGGGGGGCGCGGTGATGGTGAAGGTTTTGGGGTGGAGTTGTGGTTTAAGAAAAAGTTAGAGCCTCGTTACCTCGGCTCCTACAAGGGGGATCAGGCTTCGCTGACTTTTACGGAGTGCAGGAGTTTGTTGATGAGGTCGGCGACTTTGATGCCGGCGGCGGTGCCGGCGAAGTTCAGGATGATGCGGTGCGAGAGGACGGGATGCGCGACGGCGCGGATGTCGTCGGCGGTGACGTGGGTGCGGCCGGCCATCAGGGCGCGGGCTTTGGCGCCGAGGACGAGGTATTGGGCGGCGCGCGGGCCGGCGCCCCATTCGACATATTGTTTTACGAAATCGGGCGCGACATCGCCCTCGGCTCCGCGCTGGCGGCGCGTGGCGCGGACGAGGTCGAGGGCGTAGGCGAGGAGATGGCTCGCGATGGGGACGTCGCGCACCATCGCTTGCGCGGTGAGGAGGTCGGCGGCGTTGAAGATGGCGTTGACGGTGGGTTTCGCGCGGCCGGTGGTGCGCTGGATGACTTCGAGTTCCTCGGCGCGCTCGGGGTAATCGACGGTGATGAAATACATGAAGCGGTCCTGCTGCGCCTCGGGGAGCGTGTAGGTGCCCTCCTGCTCGACGGGGTTTTGCGTGGCGAGAACGAAGAAGGGTTCCTCGAGGTCGTAGGTTTTGTTGGCGACGGTGACGCGGTGTTCCTGCATGGCTTCGAGCAGGGCGGCGTGCGGTTGATTTCGTCGGCGAGGACGAAGTTCGCGAAGAGCGGGCCTTTGATGAAGGTGAAGTGGCGGCGACCGTCCTCGCCTTCTTGGATGATTTCGCTGCCGGTGATGTCGGTGGGCATCAGGTCGGGGGTGAACTGCACGCGCTTGAAGGAGAGGTGCAGCGCGCGGGAGAGGGTCGAGACGAGGAGCGTTTTCGCGAGGCCGGGCACGCCCATCATGAGGCAATGGCCGCCGGCGAAAATGGCTTGCAGAACTTGGTCAACGACGAGGTGCTGGCCGACGATGACCTTGCCGATCTCGGTTTTGAGGGCGGCGGTTTGGGAGCTGAATTCGGAGTGGGTCATGGCAGGGGAGTTTCGGGGTTTGGGGTCTCGGTTTTTTTTGGGGGGGGTCGAATTTCAAATCGGAGATTTCAGATTTTGGATTGCGGATTCCGGCACCCGGATTTCAGAGGGGAATTTGGCAAGGGAATTTGGGGCAAGGGAATTTGAAGAATTTCATTTGATGAGTCGTGAGTCGTGCCATCACAGGTCGCGGGCGGCGTAGCGGGCGATGTTGGCGAGGAGTTTCTGCCATTCGGGCCAGTCGTAGAAGGGCGGTTTGCCGGGGTTGTCGGCGGGGTCGCCGAAGGGGAGGCCGAGGAGGATCAGCACGCGCTGGCCGGGCTTCGGGGCGTATTCGACGAGGAAGGGGTGGTCGCCGGCTTGGAGCAAAACTTTGGGCGCGGCGGGGAGTTTTTCGCGGAACTTCGCGGCGTGGACATAATAGGTCCACGGGAGGTCGGCGAGGTTGATGCCCTGAAAAATCGGATGAGCGGCGGCGGGTGAGTTGAGGCGGAGCGTGGCTTTGTCGATGGGCGCGGCGGCGATGGGGAGATAGTCGTAGATGGGATGTTTGCCGGGTTCGCCGGTGAAGGTGTTGGGACCGCCGCCGTAGAACAGGCCGCCGCCGCGTTCGAGATAATTGATGAGGATCGACATGCCGATGTGGCGGGCGATTTCGAAGACGGAGTTGTTCAGCACGATCGCGCGGTATTTGAAGAGGCGGTCGTAGTCGTAGGGAAAATCGGTGAGGCCGTTGCGATCGACGACGACGCCGGGGTGATAGCCGGAATCGAGCTTGAGACCGGGGACGGCGCGAAGGGCGTCCTCGATTTTCAACACGCGCGAGGTCGAGCCGAAGAGGCCGAAGACATTGAACTCCTTGCGGTTCACCGTGGCGTCGGCGGCGGGCGTGGGGATGAAGGGGTTTTGCGGCGGGCGCGCGAGGAGTTTCACGGGCGTCTTGAGGTCCTTGAGAATATTGTCGCCGAGGCTGTAGTCGCCGGTGTGGAAGTGCTCGAACTCGCGCTCGACCTGCGTGCCGTCGGGCAGCTCGATGAAGGCGCGGGTGTGGACGATGACGGGGTCCGCGGCGTCGCCGGGGAATTCGACTTCGCTGATTTGCGGCTCGATGCCGAGGCTGGGAATTTCAATCGCGCCGAGCACGTCGCGGCGCTCGGGCGTGCCGAGGAGATTGTGAACGAGCGTGGGGATGAGCGTGATTTTGCGGACCTTCTCGTAGCTCGAGGTGAGTTTGTAGGCGAGGCGGAGGCGGCCGTCCTGGCGCGTGGGTTGCACCTGCGCGATGAAATATTCCGTCGCGTGATCGACGCGTTCGAGGCCCATGACGGGGATGACGTGGATGCGGGTTTTGCGCGGCTGTTTGTTAAGGATCAGAAAATTGTCATAGACCCATTCGTCGGTGTAGGGGATGAGCGGCTGGTTGTTGTAGAGAAAACTCACGTAATCGTAATCCATGAGATAGACCACGCCCTCGCGGCGCGTGGGCGAGACGCGCGCGGTCCAGCCGTGATTGAAGTTGTAAACGAATTCCTACCCCTTGCCGGGGAGGTGATTGATGCCGGTCTGGCTGGGGCGGAAGACATGGTCGGGCGCGGTGGCGTCGATGCGGCCGCAGTTGTGAACCCAGTAGAGCGGCAGTTTGGCGAAGGGCGTGTCGTTGAGAAATTCCACATCGAAAAGAAAATGCGGCGTGCCCTGGCGGAGCGTGACGGTGCGGCGGATTTTCAAATCCTGCAGGAGTTTGGAAACGACGCCGCTGTCCTTGGCGTTGATCCAGCCGTCGAGTTTGGTCTCGAAGACGACCTGCACTTCGTCGGGGCCGCGGCGGGTGATGCGGTAGTCGTACCATTTGCCGCGGAGTTCCTGGAAGCGCCAGTCCTGCTCCCAGACGTTGTCCTGCAACAGGCCGCCGCCGCCGAGGAGGTTCTTGGGTTGCGTGAGGTCCACGATGTCGTTCTGCGTGGGGCGGAAGGTGAAGTTGATGACGGTGGAACCGATGCCCGGCATGAGGCGCATGGAAATCCAATCGGTCTCCATGAGGATGACTTGGTCGCCGTCCTCGTCGGTGATTTCGGAGATGAAGGCGCCCTGGCGCTCTTGGGCGACTGCGGAAAAGACGGGGAAAAGGAGGGAGAAGGTGAGAAGGGCGAGCGTTGTCAGTGCGAGCGGGAAATTGATGAGGCTTGCGCGCGCATAGGAGCGCGGCCCGCCGGGCCGCAGCGGCGCGGAACTGCGGCGGGTGTCGGGACGCTCGAACGACCCTTTCGCGGATGTTGCCGCGGCGGGCGGGACGCC
>JAYVOY010000532.1:0-3805 GCA_043757645.1 Verrucomicrobiota bacterium | reverse complement strand
AGCGCAAATGCTGGATGCCCTCGAGCACCTTCTGCTCGTCGTCGAACAGGTCGCTGATGAGGACCACGATCCCGCGCCGCCGAATCTGCATCGCCATGTCGTGCAGCACGACGGCGATGTTCGTTTGCTGCGTGGGATTGAAGCCCGCCAGCGTCGTCAGCACCTTGTGAATCATGCTGTGGCTGTTGCTGCGGGGGAGATAATCGCGCGTCTCGGTGTCGAACACATCCAGCGCCACGGCGTCGCGCTGATGCAAAATCATGTAGGACAAACACGCCGCGAGCATCTTGCCGTAATCAAGCTTTGTGTATTTGCCGGAGCCGTATTTCATCGACTCGCTGCCATCGAGCAGAATGTGCGCGACGTAGTTCGTCTCCTGCTCGTACTGCTTGATGTAGTAGCGGTCCGTGCGCCCGAGAACCTTCCAGTCCAAGTGCCGCAAGTCGTCGCCGGGCGCGTATTCACGATGCTGCGCGAACTCGATGGCGAAGCCGTGATACGGCGACTTGTGCTCACCCGCCATGTAGCCCTCGACAAGCATCCGGGCGTGCAAGCCCAGCGTTTCCGCCCGCGAAATCGCGACCGGATCGAGGAGTTTTTCGATGGTGGCCTTGTCCATGCGCTGAACCGCTGACGCGGGTGACGACGTGATCGGGGTCCGTCGTTCAGCTCAACTTCTCGTCCTTGGGCAAAGTCTCGAGAATCTTGCGCGTGATGTCGTCCGAGGTGACGCCCTCGCTCTGCGCGGCAAAATTCGGAATGATCCGGTGCCGCATGACCGGCAGCGCCACCGCCGCCACGTCGTCGCAGCCGACATACACCTGCCCGTGCAACATCGCGCGCGCCTTGGCGGCCATGATGAGGTTGATGCTGGCGCGCGGACCCGCGCCCCACGACAGCCACTTCTTGCAAAAGTCCAGGCACTCGGTCGATTTCGGACGCGTCACACGCGAGATTTTTTCCGCGTAGGAAAACACATGATCGGCCACCGGCATCCGGCGCACCGTGTCCTGCAAATTCAAAATGTCCTGCTCCGCCAGCACCGGACTCAGCTTCTCCGGCATCGTGCCCGTCGCCATCTTCATGATCGCGAGCTCCTCTTTCGCGGACGGATAATCGACCACGATGTTGAACATGAAACGGTCCAACTGCGCCTCGGGCAGCGGATACGTGCCTTCCTGTTCGATCGGGTTTTGCGTCGCGAGCACGAAGAACGGTTTCGGCAGCGTGTAATCATTGCCGCCCACGGTCACCTTGCGCTCCTGCATCGCCTCGAGCATCGCGGCCTGCGTCTTGGGCGGCGTGCGGTTGATTTCGTCCGCCAGCACGATGTTCGCGAAAATCGGCCCCTTCAAAAACCGGAACTGCCGCTCGCCCGTCGCCTGATCCACGTGAATCACCTCGGTGCCCGTGATGTCCGTCGGCATCAAGTCCGGCGTGAACTGGATGCGCTTGAAACTCAGATGCAGCGTCTGCGCCAGGCTCGACACGAGCAGCGTCTTCGCCAAGCCCGGCACGCCGACCAACAGCGCGTGGCTCCGCGTGAAAATCGAGATCAACACCTCCTCGACCACCTGCTCCTGGCCGACGATCACCTTGGACAACTCGGCCTTGATCGTCGCCGCCGCTTTCTTCAACTGCTCGACCGCCTGTAGATCCCGCTGTTCCATCCCGCTCGTGGAGGCTGCTTTATTCGTACTCATGGAGTCACTTTGGCTGATGCTGTGAACGGACAAATTTTCTCGGTCGCCGCAAATTCCCAAATGCAAAACGAACGCACCGGGCGGGTTTCATACGACCGGAAGCAGACCCCGACTGCCAACAAATAATTCAGAAAATGATTCGGGAAACGTTCCCGAAAAAACGCTCGGGGGTTTCCGAAAAACTATTTCACGAAATCCCTTGCCCTTCGCTGGGCGACCCCGTAGATATGCCGCCGCCGGTGGGGAAACCCGCTGGTAAATTTTTCTCTGGCGACGAAAAATTTCCCGGTGATCGCGGGGTGGAGCAGCCCGGTAGCTCGTCAGGCTCATAACCTGAAGGCCGCAGGTTCAAATCCTGCCCCCGCAACCAATTTGCGCCGCAAGTCCCCCGAGTCGCGAGACTCGGGGGTTTTTGCTTTCCGCTCCGTGAGGCTCAGGACTCACAGCCGCCGCCATCACTTCTTTCCCAAATCCTTTGCCCCAAATTCCCTTGCCACCATTCCCATCTCCCCATTCCCGCGCCTTCTCCCCTCACTCCGGTGCCACCAACGGAATGATCTGGCGCTCGAATCGCCGATAGATTTGGAAGTCCCCCCGGTCCAGCGTGAACACCCGGCAATCGCGTTTCAGCTCGGACATGCGCACGAGACACGCATCCGCCAGTTGCATCCCCTGATCGTGATAACGCTCCAGCAAGCGGGCCAGCGGCACGGCCTGCTCCTCGATTTTGAAAGGCACACTGATGACCTTGCGCTCCAGCAGCGCGAGAACTCTCCCGGCAGGCAATCCCGCGCGCTCCTCCAACAAATAGGCCGCCTCCGCCAGCACCGCCTCGCAGGTCAGCATGGGCACCGGTGCGTGCGCCCATTTCTCCTTCACCCACGCGTGACACTCCTCACTGCGATCGAAGAACGCGACCAGCGGACCCGTGTCCAGCAGCCACGGATTCATCGGCCAAATCCTTTCAGATGTTTCTTGTTGCGCGCCAGATCGCGCACGCCGCTCTGCACGCTGCCGCACAAGTCAGCCGTCAAGTCCAACGCGGAGCGCGGCTGACTCTGCTGATGCTGCTGCAAAATCTCGCGCAGCAACGCCGACTTCGGCCGCTTCGCGCGCTTTGCCTCCTGCTCCAGCCACGCCAACAGTCCGTCAGGCAACTTCATCGTCAGGGTTTTCATGACCGCACGGTATCACCCGACTGCCAGCCGGGCAATACGCGATTCCTCACCTTCGCGCGCATCTCGACACGCCCCCCCCGGAGCGCGGCTGTGTCGGAGACCAGCCGCAGCGGCAACTCCGGGCTGAGGTTGGAAAATATTTCGGTGACCCTCGTGCTGGTCACGCGCAGCGGCTGGTGCTCCGCACAAAGCCGCGCTCCGAATCGGTTCCCGCGGGTACACAATGTCGAGGCGCGCCGCCAGCCCTCGCGCCAATCACCGCGCGAAGAAAAACCGCACCGACCCCATCGCGAACGCGAACGCAAAGCCATTCCAGAAACGCTCCAAACCCGCGCGCACGCCGCCCTGTTTCTCCTGCCATTTGCCAAACGCCGACATCCCCCACCCCGCCAATCCCGCCACCACAAACAGTGCCGCCACGCGCAGCGACTCGCTGGCGATGAAGTGCCGCCGGAAAATCAGCACGGAGATCGCGCCCGCAATCAGCCCCAACACCACGTTGCCGAAGAGGCACACGATCGGATGCCGCCGCGCCGTGTTGCCATCCACCAGCGAACGCGCGCCAAAATTCACAAGCAATTCGCCGAGGCACTGAATCAGCAATTCAGCGAGGAACTGAAACAGGATTTCAAAAATGAATTCCATCCCCGCCGCATTTCCTCACCCCCGCACCTGTCCATTCCCGTCGCCCAGCCACTTGTACGTCGTCAATTCCTCCAGCCCCATCGGCCCGCGCGCGCCGATCTTGTCCGTGCTGATGCCGATCTCCGCGCCCATGCCGTACTCGCCGCCGTCGGTGAAGCGCGTGCTCGCGTTCCAATACACCGCCGCCGAATCCACCTCCGCCTGAAACTGCCGCGCGCGCGCCTCGTTGCGCGTCACGATGCTGTCCGAGTGCGCCGAGCCGTAATGGTTGATGTGCTC
>JAYVOY010000531.1:0-3808 GCA_043757645.1 Verrucomicrobiota bacterium | reverse complement strand
CGATTCTCATTGATTCGGGAAATCCGGGCGGTCGCGATTCGGCGCGGATGCACAAGGTCGCGACGGAGACGGCGGGCTTGAAGAAAATTGATTTCCTCGTGAACACGCATTTCCACATCGATCACTTCGGCGGCGCGGCGGAACTCGCCGCGCTCATGCCCATCGGCACCGTCGTGGACAAGGGCATCCCCGAGGTGAACCCCGACAACCAGCCGAAGGACACGCGCTGGCCGCTGCTCATCAAACCGTATCGCGAGTTGAAGTCCGACGGCCGCCTCACGATCAAGGCCGGCGACACGCTGCCGCTCAAGCAGGCGGATGGCCCGAAGCTTGAAATGCGCTGCGTCGTGGCGAACCAGAATGTGATTGCGCCCCAACCCGGCGCGGCGAAAAACCCGCTCGATCTCGACGTGCCCGCGCAACCGATCGACCTGTCGGACAACGCGAACAGCGCGGCGTTCGTGCTGCAATTCGGCGGCTTCCGTTTCTTCGATGGCGGCGATCTCACGTGGAACGTCGAGACGAAACTCGTCACCCCCGTCAACCTCGTCGGCACCGTGGATGTTTATCAGGTCAATCACCACGGCCTCGACGTGAGCAATCATCCGCGCCTCGTCAAATCCCTCGCGCCCACCGTGTCCGTGATGAACAACGGCCCGCGCAAAGGCACCGGCAAAAACACCGTCGCCACGCTCAAATCCACGCCGTCCATCGTCGCGATGTATCAAGTCCACAAAAACATCCGCGACGACCGCGAGAACAACACGACGGACGAACACATCGCCAATCAGGAGGAAAAATGCGCGGCGAATCACCTGAAACTCTCCGTGGCGGCGGACGGCAAGTCCTACACGATTTTCAATCCGTCCACCGGGCACAAGCGCACCTTCGAGTGCCGCAGCCAGCCGTGAGCGGGGCTTAACCGTAACGATGCAATGGGCGGACCGCCGCCGTCTCGGCGGCTCACGGTGTGGGAAAGTCCGCGGGGGCCAATTGTCCGCGCGCTTTTGGCTCACTCTTCAGTGAGCGTTTTGGGCTGCGAAAAAGCCGCGCTGTCACCCCGTTTGGATAGTGTGAGCCGCCGGGACGGCGGCGGTCCGCCTGCATGGTTACGGCTTAATGAAGCAAGGGCGTCACTCGAAAAGGGTGACGCCTTTTTTGTGATCGCGGATGCAGTGCGGAAATGAATCAGGAAGGCAGGAAAACAGGAACGGGCCGAAGCACGAAGCTTTCATGTTTTCCTGCCTTCCTGATTCATTTCAGTCCCGGTTTCCATATTCCGATTGGGTGTCAGGTGGTGATTTGCTTCGCCAGCAGCAACGCCCCGACCGGCACCGCATCCTCCGCGAGGCCCGCCAAACGCACCTGCGGCCCGGGCACGAACGCCTCCATCACGAATCCGCCCAGCGCCCGCGCCACCGCGGCGCGCAACGGTTCGCCCACGAGCGACAAGCCGCCGCCGAGCACGACGACCGCGGGATGGAACAAGTGAACAACGTGGGAAATCGCGAAGGCCAAATCCTCCGCCACCTCGTCGAGAATTCGCCGCGCGATCGGGTCGTTTTGCGCGAGCGCGACGGGTAGGAATTTCGCCTCGCCGCCGGACATTCCCGCCGTCAAGCGCACGAGCAAACTTCCCGGCTCGGTGCCGCGCAACCGCCGGATGCGCGCATCCACGGCCCAGCCGGAGCAGCGCGATTCCACGGTGCCGCCGAGACGATCGAGCCGCACGTGGCCGATCTCCGCCTCGCCCGGCTGCGCACCGTGATAGATGCGGCCGCCGACCACCAATCCGCCGCCGACGCCGCTGCCCATGTTCATGTAAAACGCCGGATCGCAGCCCGCGCCCGCGCCGGCAAGGGCCTCGCCGAACGCCGCCGTGTTCGCGTCGTTGTCCACGGCCACCGGCAGGCCCGTCAGCTCGCGCAGCCAATCGCCCAGCGGAAATTCCGACCAGCCCGCGACTTGATGCGAGCAACAAATCTTTCCCGTCTGCCAATCCACCGGCCCGCCGAAACCCACGCCGACCGCGGCGGGCTTCGTGCTCGCCAGCAACTCCGGCAACGCCGCCGCGATCTGCCGCCGAATGCCCGCGCCGCCCTCGCGCACGCTCACGTCCAAGCGCCGCCGCGCGGTGATGCGCGCCTGCGCGTCGCCGGTGACGAGCTGCAATTTCGTGCCGCCGATTTCGAGGCCCAAGAAAGTTTGGCTCATGTTTGTGAGTGAAAAATTCCCTCTCAGTTCCAGCAAAAATAATCTCGTCCGACAAAATCTAATCCGGGTCGGAAGCGCGCTCGGGAACTTGCGGCATTTCGGCCATCGCGGCCTCCAGCGCAAGCCGCTCGTCCGGCCCCGGATAGGCGTCCGCGAAATATCCCTCCGGCCGAATCGTCGTTGGGGCAGCGCTCGACGCGAGGGCGTGTTCCGGCCCGTTAACGCTGGTGCGAGGCCGTGATTGCATCATTTCGCAGTCCTAGCTTTCCCCTCGATACGCCTCCGCCAGCAGCGTGATCGGGTGCGCGACGCGCACGGGCACGCCGGCCTGTTTGCAGCCGTTGATGATTTGCAGCAGGCAGCCCGGATTGCCCGTCGCCACGACCGTGGCGCGCGTGCTGACGATGTGCTTCACCTTGCGCGCGAGGAGATCGTTCGCCATCTCGGGTTGAATGATGTTGTAGATGCCCGCGCTGCCGCAGCACCACGTGCTCTCGGGCAATTCCGTGAGTTGCACATTCGGAATCGTCTGCAACAACTGCCGCGGTTGCGCCGTGATTTTCTGCCCGTGGCACAAGTGACAGGCCTCGTGATAGGTCACGTTCACCGGCGGCGCGGCGCTGGCGGGCGGCGGTTGAATGCCAATCTGCGCGAGCCATTCGTGAATGTCTTTCACCTTGCGATCCCACTCGTGCGCGCGCGGCTCATACACAGGATCGCCCGCAAGCAGCTTCGCGTAATGCTTGAGATGCGAGCCGCAGCCCGCGGCGTTCGTGATGATCGCGTCGAATTGCTCCGGCGGAAATTGATCGATCTGTTTGCGCGCGAGGCCCTGCGCCATTTCCCATTCGCCGTTGTGCGCGTGCAGCGAGCCGCAGCAATGCTGCGCCGGCGGAGTGACCACTTCGCAACCATTGCGCGCGAGCACCTCGACGGTGTCGCGGTTCACGTCGCTGAAAATCAGGTCCTGCGCGCAGCCCGCCAACATCGCGACGCGGTATTTTTTCTGCCCCACCGCCGCCGTCACCGGGCTGACCAATTCAGCGGTAAACTTCGGTTGAATCGTCGGCGTCATCGCCTCGAGTTCGCGCAGGCGTTTCGGCAGCAGGCGCAGCACGCCGCTCTTGCGGACGAATGTCATCAGGCCCAGTTGCTGATACAGCCGCATCGCCAGCCCGAGCAATTGCAGCCGGTGCAAATCCATGAACAACCAGCGCAGCGTGAAGCCGCGAATCACGCTGCGCTTCTCGGAATCCAACACGCCGCTCTGCTCCGCCTCGGCGCGCGCGTGCTCGAAAAGCTCCGCGTAATTCACGCCCGCCGGACACGCCGTCATGCACGCTAGGCAGCCGAGGCAAAAGTACATTTCCTCCGCAAACGTCTGCGTCGCCTCGAGCCGGCCATCCGCGACGGCGCGCATCAGCGAAATGCGCCCGCGCGGGCTGTTGCGCTCGAGTTTGGTGGCATCGTAAGTCGGGCACGTCGGCAGGCACAGGCCGCAGTGCATGCACTGCTGCACCACGGAGTAGTCCAAATCCTTGAGATGCGAATGGCGCTTCGGCGTGGCCGACGCGGTTGGCGCGGCGGTGATGGG
>JAYVOY010000530.1:0-3822 GCA_043757645.1 Verrucomicrobiota bacterium | reverse complement strand
CGCGCCTCAAGGCCGGCCTGCTCGAATCCCTCGTCAGCGTGAGCCAGACCATCAACTCCACGCTCAACCAGGACGAGGCGCTCGAAGTCATCACGCGCGAGGCCTGCGTGCTCATGCGCGCGAAGATGTGCTCGCTCCTGCTGCTCAACGAATCGCGCGACTGGCTCGAACTCCGCGCGAGCCACGGCGCGGGCGCGGCCTATCGCAACAAGCCGAATCTCAGCGTCGCGGAGAGTTTGCTCGGCATCGTGATTCGCCGCCGCAAACCCGTCGTCGTCGAAAATGTCCAAACCTCCGCGCGCTACCAAAACGTGCTCATCGCCCGCGTTGACGGCCTCGTTTCGTTGTTGAGCGTGCCGCTGATTTACGGCGGCGAGGCCATCGGCGCGTTGAATGTTTATACCGGCCACCCGCACAATTTTTCCAACGAGGAGATTCACATTCTCTCGGCGCTCGCGGGTTTGTCCGCGCTGGCGATCGAGAAGGCGCGGCTCTACGAGCGCGTCTCCGATGTCGAGGAGCAGTTGCGGCAGGCCGAGAAATTATCCGCGCTGGGCCTGCTCGCGGCCGAGGTCGCGCACGAGATTCGCAATCCGCTCACGGTGATGAAGATGTTGTATCACTCGATGGACCTGCAATTCCCGGCCGGCGATCCGCGCGTGAAGGACAGCGAGATCATCCGCGAAAAAATGGACCGGTTGAACCGCATCGTGGAACAAATCCTCGACTTCGCGCGCAGCACCGAACCGCAGCTCAGTCCCGTCAACGCGAACGAACTGCTCGACGACCTCGCGCTGCTCGTGCGCCACAAACTGACCAACCACAACATCGAGTTCCTCCGCCGCCTCCAACCCGACCTGCCCGCCATCATGGCCGACGCCACGCAGCTCGAGCAGGTCTTCCTGAACCTCACGCTCAACGCCGTCGAGGCGATGCCCGACGGCGGACGCCTCACGATCACGACCCGCGCGCTCAAGCTTCCGCGCCGCAGCCCCGCGCCCACGCACATCCGCATCGAGTTCCGCGACACCGGCGTCGGGATGACCAGCGAGCAGCGCGCGCGCGCGTTCTCCTCGCTGCTCACGACCACCAAGACGAAGGGCAACGGCCTCGGCCTCGCCATCGTCGCGCGCATCGTGGAAACCCACCGCGGCCGCGTGCGTTTGAAATCCACCGTGGGCCGCGGCACCACAATCACGATCGTGCTGCCGCGGGAAGCGCAGTGACGAGGAAGCGGCGGCGGCGCTCCGCCTCCCCGGAGCGCCGCCGTCCCGGCGGCTCGGGCTTGGGCGAAGGACGCGCAGCGAATGAGTGCGGAGTCCCGCCTCCACAGGCGGTGTGAAAAAACTCAATCGCGCGCATGAGGACAAATCGAGCCCCCGTTCTGAACTCTGCGCCCTCTGCGCCTCTGCGCGATTCCGGAGTTTGTCTTGGCGCTACGAAGACGCTCCCGCAGAGGCGCAGAGAGCGCAGAGGGGAGCGGAGAAGTTAGAGCCTCGTCACCTCGACTCCTACAAAACACGATCACTCGCGGACGCGGATGAGCGTTTTCACGGCGCGGTTGCCGGCGGTCATGCTGCGGAGCAACTCGGGCAGTTTGGTGAGCGCGCATTCGCCATCGACGAAATCCGCGGCGCGCACGACGCCCAGTTCGATGAAGTTCAGCGCGCCGCGAATGGTGCGCGGGGTGTGATGGAAACTCGCGAGGAGCGTGAGGTTCGAGTAGTGGATCAGGCCCGTGTCGAGGGTGACGGTCGCGCCCGCGGGACAGCCGCCGAAGAAATTCACCACGCCGCCTTTGCGCACCAATTTCACGGACGCTTCCCACACTTCGGGCTTGCCCACGGCCTCGATCACCACGTCGAACGGCTTCGCGCCCGCGGCCTTCACGGCGGCGGCGGTGTCGTCGTTCCCCGCGACGTCGATCACGCGCGCGGCACCGAGACGTGCGGCGGTTTGCAGACGCGCCGCGCCGCGTCCGGCGACGGTCACCTCGCAGCCGCGATGGCGCGCGAGGGCGACGAACATCAGGCCGATCGGCCCGGCCCCGAGCACGAGCACGCGCTGGCCTGCGGCGAGTTTGCAATCCTCGACGCCCTGCACGACGCACGCGAGCGGTTCGACGAGCGCGGCATCGCGGAAGGAGGTTTCCGGTTTGAGACGCAGCAGATTTTTCTGCACGAGGCGCCGCGGGACGACGATGGATTCGGCGTAAGCGCCGTTGAGGAAGAGGAGATCGTCGCAAAGATTTTCCTGGGCGACCGCGCACGAAGCGCACTTCCCACACGGACTGGAATTGGCCACCACCACGCGGTCGCCGACGTGCCAATGCTTCACGTCCGACGCGACCTCGCGAATGGTGCCCGCGAGTTCGTGGCCGAAGACGGCGGGCGGCACGATCATCCGCGCGTGGTAGCCGCGCTTGTAAACCTTCAGGTCGGTGCCGCAGGTCAGCGCAACCTCGATGGCGATGCGGACCTCGCCCGCGCCCAGTGCGGCCTCGGGGCGTTCCTCGACGCGGACATCTTCCTTCCCATGCAAAACAGCGGCTCTCATGCGGCGAGTTTGCAACATCTTCCTTGCGCCGCAACGCGCATTTCGCGCACGGTTCGCGCGTCAAAAAAAGCCCGTGAATCATGGATATTTTCAAACAATTGCTCGATCTGATCCTGCACCTCGACAAGCACTTGGACACGCTGGTGATGAACTACGGGGCGTGGGTGTACGCGATTCTTTTCCTGATCGTTTTTTGCGAGACGGGTCTCGTGGTGACGCCGTTTTTGCCGGGGGATTCGCTGCTGTTCACGGTCGGCGCGATTGCGGCGCGCGGGTCGCTGGACATTTTTTTGATCGCCGGGTTGCTCGCGCTCGCGGCGATTCTCGGGGACACGGTGAACTACTGGATCGGCAAGCTGGTCGGCCAAAAATTGATCGCTCGGTACCCGAAGCTCTTCCGCCCGGAACATCTCCAGCGCACGCATGATTTCTTCGAGCGCTACGGCGGCAAGACGATCGTCATCGCGCGGTTTGTGCCGATCGTGCGGACGTTCGCGCCGTTCGTGGCGGGCGTCAGCAAGATGACCTACACGCGGTTCATGGCGTTCAATGTGGGCGGCGGGTTGCTGTGGATCGTGCTGCTGCTGCCGCTCGGTTATTTCTTCGGCAACCTCCCGATCGTGAAAAAGAATTTCACGCTGGTGATTTTCGGAATCATTTTTCTCTCCATCCTGCCGGCGATCATCGAGACGCTGCGGGAACGGAGTCGGATGAAAGCGGCGGCGGGGAAGTAACCGCGGTGGATTGGGTTTGAAAATCGCGCCACCGCAGTCCCGCAGGGACGACCGAAAATAGCCCAGCGCTTGAGCGCTGGGTGAGCGGCGGCGGCGGAAAGTCCCGACAGGGACGACAGAGGTGTGGCCTGACCGGTGCTTCTTTCGTCCCTGCCGGGACTAGCAAGTCCCGCGATCCCAACCCAGCACTGACGTGCTGGGCTATTCTCTCTCGCCCTCCGGGCTGACCGCCGAAGTCCGCTGGCTGGCGACTCAAAAACAGAATCGCAAGGCGTGACGGGCCGGGGATTTTACGCAGGCGGCGCTGATTCCGAAGCCCATTCCGACGAACTTGCACCCGAGCCGCCGAGACGGCGGCGGTCCGCCCATGGCATCGTTACGGCTTGAACGAGCGCGTGGGGATCGCGCCGAGCCGGTGCTCGGCGCTCCGGTGGGGGGGGAAAGTTAGAGTCTCGTGACCTCGACTCCTACAAAGACGGGGGGCGTTTGACTGGACGAGGCGGAAAAGGCTCGCGCAGAGGCGCAGAGAGCG
>JAYVOY010000529.1:0-3831 GCA_043757645.1 Verrucomicrobiota bacterium | reverse complement strand
GACAGACTGTTGGAAGCTCATTTTCCAGTTGTGCGTAAAATGCCTGTAAACATTGGGTCTTCTGAGGTTTTAGCTGGAATGTGAACTATCCGGGCTAGGTCCAGCGCCCACGGCGTCTCGGGAAACGCCTCGGCGTGCTCGCTCATTTTCCAGCGCCACATGTTGCTCATGCCGAGATGCCCCTCCTCCTTCACCGTGTGATCCGCGCCCGCCAGCGCGCCCAGCGTCGCGTGCCCCGTCGCATCGACGAACAGCGTCCCCGCAAACCGCTTCACCTCCGTCGTGCGCGTGTCGATCGCGGTGACGCCGACGATGCGTTTGCCCTGCATCTCGACCCCGAGCGCGTGGTGATTCAGGAACAGCGAAATATTTTTCTCCGCCCGCACCAGCGCCTCTTTTTTCGCGTCGCCAAATTCCTCGAACGTCCCCGGCGACGACTTCGCGCGGTCCGCGAATTCCTCCACGATCTCGCCCAGATTCGGATACAGCCCGCGCCGGATGCCGCCCATCGCCCACACGCGAATCTCCGAACTGCCGTTGCCGCCGAGCACCGGGCGGTTCTGGATCAACGCCACCTTGCAACCCATCCGCGCCGCCGCGAGCGCCGCGCCCATGCCGCCGTAGCCGCCGCCCACCACCACCAAATCAAACGGCCCGACGGACGCCGGTTGCGCGGGCAAACCCAATTGCTCGCGCCGCCACGCGACCAACGCCGCGGCCTCGTTCGGCGGCGGTGCGTTCAAGTCCGTCGTGAAGAAAATCGCGTCGCAGCGCCCCTCGAAGCCGGTCAGATCGTGCAGCGCCAGTTTCACCTCGCCCGCCGCAAGTTCCACCGTGCCGCCGTCGTGCCAGAACCACTCGGCGTTCTGGGTGCCGAACGTTTCCTTCAGCGCGCGACCCGCGACCAGCACCTGAAATTTCCCCGGCGCGCCCGGCGCTTTCCAGCGCGCGACCCAATCCTTCGTGCGCGCCAGCACGCGGTACGTCCCCGCCGCGGGCACCTTCACCGTCGTCGTCGCATCGGCCACCGGCGTGCCCAATCCGTGCGCGAGCAGATACGGCGAACCCATCACCTCAATGAACTGCGTGTCCAGCGACCACCCGCCGTGATTCGCAAAACTCTCCGCCTCGACGAGCAACTGCGCGGCGTCGCCGCGCGCAGCTCCAAGCGTCGTGAGAATCGCGAGAAACAAGGTTTGAAAAAATCGTTTCATAAAAATTGGGAACTGGAGTTGCGGTTTGCTGTTTGTTGATCGACGCGCGAAGCGCCCGGGAAAAGCGGAGCGCCGAGCACCGGCTCGGCGCGAACCCACTGCAATGAATCACGCCGAGCCGGTGCTCGGCGCTCCGGCCGCGAGGCGGTCCTTCGCGCCCCGCTAATCAATGATCACCACCTGCAAATTCTGGCGGTCGATGGCGAAGCGTTTGCCCGGCGGCGGCTTCGGCACTTCCTTCAAAATCTTCGCCGTGATCAGCGCGCCGAAATCCTGCGGCAGCTTGCTGTGCGCCTCCAAATAGTGATGCAGCGCCTCGGTCAGTTTGCGGTCCACCGGGCTGGTGCGGGCCGATCCCGGCGGCGCGGTCGGCAGCAAATCCTCGACCTTTTCCAAACCCGTAGTCCAGCCTTTCTCCGCGCAGAATGTCCCGGGAAAATTTCTCACGTCCCCGCACGCGTCCTCCCCGTCGCACCGCTAATCCACCACCACCACCACCTGCAAACTTTTCCCGTCGATCGCGAACCGCTTCCCCGCCGGCGGTGCCGGAATGCGCGGGAGCAGCTTCGCCGCCACCAGTTCGTACAAATCTTTCGGCAGCGGCCGGCCGGCCGCCAGCCAGAAGGTTAGCGCAGCATTCAAGGCCCGCAGGTGGGCGTCGGGCGAGTTCCCCTCGAGATCACGTTTGAACGGTCCCATCGCGTCCCCGACCACCTTGGGCGCGAAGGCTCCGTCGGGCAGTTCGCCACCCGCGGTCGGCGGTGCCGCGGATGACGTCGCCGCGGCTCCGGGATTCTCCACCGTGGGCACGGGCGCGTTTTGGTCCCGGCAGGCAACGAGCGCCCCGCCGCCGACGGCGCACAGGAGCAGAGCGAGAAGTTTCATTTTCACAGTCACGGGTTGGGGAAGTTCCTATTGCGTGTCCCAGATATTCTTCGGGTCGCCCTCGGGGAACTGATAGAGCGAAGCCGAGTCCAGGAACTCGACCCGACCGTCGAGGAACAACGCCCCGGTGCCGATCACGGGGCCGTGCCGGTTGGCGAAAAACCGGACATGCCCGGCGGAGCCGTAACTGTTCATCCGATGGATGTGGCTGGTGCCGAAGTTGGCCGCCGTCTCCTGCGTCAGCGCGCCGGCGCTGATCCGGGTGAAACGGTCCGCCGCCATGTCGGAATAGGAGTCCGCCAGGAAGATGCTTTGGTCCGGTTTGCGCCACGCCTGCTCGATCGGCCAGCCGAAGCCATCGCCGGTGTTGACGCTGTTTCCGGACGGAGTCTGATACGTCGCGCTCGACTGGTAAATGTTGCCAATCGAACCGTAGTTCATGATGCCGACGTTGCTCGTGTCCCGCGCCTGCGCATCGGTCACTTGAAAGAGCGAACTGGGGCAGTTGTAAAGTCTGGAAGCGTCCGCGATGTACGGCATCAACATCGGGCGCCACCAGAAAATGTGGTTGGCGACGTAGCCGTTGTAGTCCCCGGAATACACGGCGGACGACAGGCCGATCTGCTTGAAGTTGTTCAAACACGCGACCTTCTTGGCCTTGTTCTTCGCCGCGCCCAGCGCCGGCAACAACATGCTCGCGAGAATCCCGATGATCGCGATGACCACCAGCAATTCGATCAACGTGAAACCCGCCGCCTCACGGCGTCGCGGAACGGAGGGAACAGGACGTGTTTTCATAAACAAAAAGGACGGCGGATTTCGGCAAGCCGATTGGAGTCGCCGCAAATTAGTCTCCGCCCCCCCCCGCGTCAAAACATCCTCACGAAGGCCCGGGCTTTCGCCGGTCCGGCGGCGCCGGCGGTGGGGTTGTCGCGGTCGAACACCGCCCGCCGTGGGCCTCGCGCGGGAGTGCTCGTCCTTGCCGTGTCGGCGCGGGGCCGCGGTGAATTCATGGGGTGATCGCCGTCGGTTGAGCCGATAAATTTCACCCACCTCATGCTTTCCCCGCTTCGCGTTCTCTTCGGTCTGGCCTTGCTTTCGTTCGCTTTCGCAAATTTGCCCGGCCCGCAAAATCTGCCCGCGGCGCAGCCGGGAAAATCCGCCGTCACACCGCAGAAACCCAACGCGACCGCGCCGAAAAAAATCCGACGACGAACTGCTCGACCTCGTCACCGCGAAGACCGAGGGCGGCACCGTTTTCGCGCTCGTGGATGCGCGGGACACGAAGCGCCGGCTCGGGACGAATTTTTTCTGGCGCGCGATTCCCGGACAAGTCGCCGCGGAGACCGCGCCCGTTCGGTTTCGTCTCGGCGGCGATGATCTCATCGCGCCCAAACAAATTTTTCGCGAGGAGTTGCAGGACAATTTGACCGTGTATCCGACCGAGGGCCGCAAGGCGCTGGAGGCCGGACGCCATCTGCTCACGCCGGGAAATATTCCCCTCCGTTTCGAGGCCGGCTCGCCCGCGTCGGAGCATCCGGCGATTCGCGTCGAGGCGGGCGAGGTGCGGATTCGCTGCGCGCCGGTGCGGTTCGAGTCGCGCGATGCGGCCGGGGCGCCGCGTGCGGTGCGACTGCAATTGAAATGGGGCCACGAAGCGCTGCTGCGCGAGGACGCGCCGTTCGTCTCGCTCGTCGCGTGGCTGCCGGTCGGCGTCGCGTATGCGAGCGCG
>JAYVOY010000528.1:0-3837 GCA_043757645.1 Verrucomicrobiota bacterium | reverse complement strand
CGCCCGCGGCCAATGTCGCGACGCTCATCGGGCACAACACGGTGCGGGCTTCGGTGATGGGCGGGTCGTTCCTGCGTCCGCCGAATGAGCGCGAGTTGGAGCGGATGAAGGGCGCGGTCGAGAAGGGGATGCGCGACGGCGCGCTGGGGCTTTCGACGGGGCTGATTTATTTGCCGGGAACATTTTCCAAAACGGAGGAACTCGTCGCGCTGGCGCAGGTGTTGACGCCGTTCGCGGGCATTTACGCAAGCCACATGAGGAGCGAGGGGGAGAAGATTTACGAGGCGCTCGACGAGTTAATCCGCATCGCGCGTGAGGCGAAAATTCGCGCGCACGTTTCGCACATTAAATTATCAGGCAAAAAAAATTGGGGCCAGACGGAGAAGGTGCTGGGCGTGCTCGCGGAGGCGGGCGCGCAGGGCGTGGCGGTGACGCAGGATCAATACGTGTACACCGCCTCGAGCACGGGCGTGAGCCAGTTGCTGCCGGATGAGGCGCGCGAGGGGGGCGTGGAGAAATTTGAGAAGCGCCTCGCGGACCCGGCGCAGCGGGCGGGCATCGTCGCGAAGATGCTGCGGTCGCTGGAGAAGAACGGGCACGAGCACGGCTACGACTACGTGACGATCGCGTCGTGCAAGTACGACGCGGCGCTCAACGGACTCACGCTGCCCGAGGCGGCGCGGCTGCGGAAAGGCAGCGCGGCGGTGACCAATCAAATCGAGCTGGTGTTCGATCTCGAGCGTAACGGGCGCACGACCGCCGTGTTCTTCGGGATGAGCGAGGTGGATTTGCAGGCGTTCCTGCGGCATCCGAACACGATGATCGCGTCGGACAGCGGGGTGCGGAAATTTCGCGACGGCGTGCCGCATCCGCGCGGCTACGGCAACAACGCGCGGGTGCTGGGGCATTACGTGCGCGAACTGAAAGTGCTCCCGCTCGAGGAAGCCGTGCGGCGCATGACCTCGCTGCCGGCGAGCACCTTTCGCCTCGCGGATCGCGGGTTGATTCGCGAGGGCTTTTGCGCGGACCTCGTGGTGTTTGATCCGGCCACCGTGCGCGACACGGCGACGTTCAAGGATCCGCATCACTACGCGACGGGCTTCCGCTGGGTGCTGGTGAACGGCGTGGTGACGGTGGTGCAGGACCGGCACACGGGGGCGCGGGCGGGGCAGGCGGTGCGGCGGGCGGAGGGGAGGTGAAGGCCGGAAAAGCCTGTCAGAGTTTGCCATTTGAAAACCCATCCTGTATTCACCAACCCATGAGTGCCATCGCGGAACGCATTGATCGGACGCTTCATTCGCTGCCCCCGGAGCAGGCCGGGAAACTTGAGGCGCTATTGAGCCAACTGCTGGCCTTTGCACAACCGCCCGGCGCCGGGCAGGCCGTGACACCGAGACCCGCGCCCTACCGCACGCAGCCCCAGCCACTGGGTTTGCAGGCGGGTTTGTCCTATGAGAACTGGACGGAACTGCTCGATGCGGCGGAGGGGCCGGGCTGGAAATGATCCTCGTGGATGTCAACATCCTGCTCTACGCGGAGGACTCGTCCTCGCCGCATCACGCGGTGATCCGGTCGTGGTGGGATGCCTTGATGTCGGGCAGCGACGTGGCAGCGCTGTGCTGGCACTCGCTCAATGGCTTTCTGCGCGTGGCCACGCAGCCGAAGATTTTCACCCAACCACTGACACCCGCGGCGGCGTGCGGGAAGGTGAGCGGCTGGTTGAACCATCCGAACGCCTGCCTGGTGAATCCCGGGCCACGGCACTGGATGGAATATGAGAAGCTCATTATCGAATCCGCCGCCACGGGCAACCTGCTCATGGACGCACACCTTGCCGCGCTGGCCCTCGAACACGGAATTGGGCTGGCCTCCTGCGACACGGACTTCGCCAAATTCCCAGGCTTGCGGTGGATCAATCCACTCACCGCGAGATGATTTGGGGTTCCCCCACTCAGCGGTGACGATGGAATCGGAGCGCCGCGTTTCACGCGGTTTCCGGCGTGCCGACGGGGCTACGGTAGCTTTGCCCGAGGCGGGGCGGGGCCACTGAAATGGGAGCCCAAATTCAGCGGCGGGATTACCGCTTGGGACCGTTTACGCCGCGAGCCGCGTGAAACGCGGCGCTCCGCCTCTCCCGGTACGGCCGCGTTTTTCTGTCGCTTTGAAAGTTGTTGGAATGCCCCGGCAAATCCCCCACGCTCGCCGCGCCGCATGAGTACCGCTAAGAAGCCCGAAGATTCTCCCACGAAAGTGACCAAGGAGATGGTCGTGCAAAACAAGCAGGGCATCCACGCGCGCCCGGCGGCGATGTTCGTCAAGGTCGCCAATCGTTTCAGCGCCGAGGTGTTCGTCGAGAAGGATGGCGAGAAGGTGAATGGCAAGAGCATCATGGGCCTGATGATGCTCGCCGCCGGCCACGGCTCGATCATCTCCGTCAGTGCGGACGGCTCAGACGCCGACGCCGCGCTCGCCGCCATCGCCGACCTCATCACCCGCAAGTTCGAGGAGGACTAACGGACCAGTTTCATTCCGCTCCAATCACTCTTCATACAGCTCGATCGGCAGCCCGTCCGGATCGGCGAAAAACGTGAACCGTTTTCCCGTCAACCCATCCATCCGGACCGCCTCCACCGCCACCCCGCGCGCTGTTAGTCCGGCCACCTCCTCGTCCAGATCGCGGACGGTGAAGGCCAGGTGCCGCAGCCCGCACGCTTCCGGATAGGAAAGCCGCCGCGGTGCCGCCGGAAATGAAAACAACTCGATCCGCGTCCCCCCGGGGACTTCCAGATCCAGCTTGTAGGAATCCCGCTCCGCCCGATGGGTCTCCGAGAGGATCCCCAGTCCCAACACCTCGGTGTAAAACCGCTTCGACTCCGGGTAATCCGAACAAATCACCGCCACATGGTGCAGGCCTCTAACCGTCATGACGCCCGGCTCCCGTCCACCTCCATGCAGCCCCAGCCATCCGGCCTGCCGTCGAACGAGCGGGCGATTTCATCGAGCTCGAGTTCCGTGGCGGTGATCTCGTCGAGTGCCGGCACCATCCGGATCTGCACCGTCGTCAGCCACGCGTCCTGCTCGTTCCAGAAGTCATGAGTGACCCGGTAACCCTGGTTGCGGAGGGCTTCCTCGAAATCAACCGCGTCTTGCTCGAGCGCGAACAGATGATGGAAATCAATGTGCCGCGCCTTGGTTAGATCGTCACCATCCTCGCGCATGCGCCGCAGGACTTCAGCGTTTTCGTCCACCGCGGATTCGCGGTCTTCCGCGCCCAGCATGCGTTTGATCCAGCTTAGATGGTCTTTCATACGGGTCCAAGTTGCGGACAAACCCATGCCGCGTCAAGACTCCGGAGCGGTTCCCGCGCCCCGCGCGCGGTTCCCGCTAACGGGCAGCCGCAGGAGTTCCTTCCTTCGGCAGGCGGATGCCCTATTGCATCTGATAGCGCACGATCGGCGAGCCGCGGCCCTCGGAAACCGCGTAAATGATTTTGCCGTCCTTGGAGAATCCGACGGACTCGGCCTGGCCGAGCCGATGCGGCGCGAGCGCGGCCGGGGGCTTCGCGAACGCCTCCGCCCAGCTCTCCCCGGGGTTTCGCGGGAAGAGGAAAACGCTGTAGTAGGTGATGACGGCGGCCACAGAGTTGTCCGCGGTGATGTCGAGCCCGGTCGGCTGGCTGCCGAAAGGGATCAGACTGTCCAACGGAGATTTCACCCGGGTCCGCCCGATCCGCCGTGCGGTTAGAACGCCGCTTCCATCGGGTGGATGGAGCGGCAGTTCGTAAACTTCCGGCGGCTGGGTCCGCTTGCTGATGAGGATGATTTTACCCGCCCGGGT
>JAYVOY010000527.1:0-3838 GCA_043757645.1 Verrucomicrobiota bacterium | reverse complement strand
GGAGCGCGAGCTGGGTGAGGTCGAAAAGCAGGCGCGTGCGGCCGATGAGGTCGGCGGCGTTGGCGATGTCGGTGGGCGGCTTGGCGTCCACTTTCGGTTTCGGTTTCCCGGCCCAACTTCCATCGGTGACCATGCGCTGTTCGAGTTCGCGGACGCTGGTGAGGTATTCGTCGAGCTTGTCGCGGTCTTCGCCGCCGAGGTTCGCGCGCAGTGATTTCGCCTGTGCGGTGACATCCTCGAGAATGCTGCGGCCATCGGCGAGGCGGCGCATCTGGGCCTGCACTTCGTCGGCGCGGCCCTCGAGGAAGAGGCGCGCGAAAACTTTCGCCGGCGAATTATCCGCGGGGATGAGCGCGCCGGTGCGGGTCCACGAGAGGCCGCCGGAGCCTTCGCCGGAAAGTGCGAGGCTGGGAAACCGCGTCTGCGCGCCGAGGTGTTCGGCGGCGAATTGATCGAGTGAAATGGCGTTGCGAAAACCCGGCCGGCCCGCGCCGGGAACGCCGGTGAGAAAACTCGCGGAGGCCTGGTGCGCGAAACTGGAACCCATCCCGGCGTGCGCGAGACCGGAGATGACCGTCATCTCGCCGCGGAATTCTTTGAGGAGGTCGAGGTAGGGCGAGAGCGCGTAGTCCCGGCCGGTTTGTTGCGGGAAAAAATTATCGGGATGCAACCCCAGCGGCGCGCAAATGCAGACGAGGCGGCGCGGGGGTTGCGCGGCGCGCGCGTTGGCGGTGTTCACTTTCTCCCGCAGAAACAAGAAATTTGGCGAGACCAGCACGGCTCGGAGGCCGACGCGCAGCGCCTGCTCGAACGAATATTTTTGTTCCAGTTTCGCTGTCACGCGGGCGAGGAAAGGCTGGAGGTCTGCGTCCGTCACCGGACGCCGGAACGCGCGCCGCGCGAAGTCGCGCAGGATGCGCTCGGCGTCCACCAGGGGCTGCGGCGACACGACCTCGAGGCGCTTGGGATCGTTCGCGCTCGGCACGACGACCTGCTGCAAGTCCCCGAAAATCCCGACGTGACTCGGCGGCGGCCACGACGCCAGCAGCGGCCCTTCGATTTCCACCCACTGGATCACGAGGCCCGGCCCCTGGTATTTGTCGGCGCCCACTTTCTCCACCGCCGGCGGGAGCGCGGGCAACCCGTCCGCGATGATGCGAATCCGGTTTTCCGGCTCCAGTTGTTCGGTGATTTCAATGACCGCCGGCTGGTCCGCGGGAACGGCGAAGTAGTCGATCAACCGCTCCTCCGTCACCTCCTTCAACGTGCCCGCCGTCACGTGAAAATTGACCGGCTTGCCCTGGCTTTGAAAGCCGTAGCCCGAAATGCGGAAGCGATATTTCCCGCGCACATGGCTGCGGAAATTCCACATCGTGACGCGAATGTTCGCCGATTCCCACGCCGCGAAAATGGCCACGCCTTCGTCCACATGCCGATAAACACTGCCCGTGGCCTTCACGGATTTCTCCTGTCTGAGGTCGAACACCTTTTTGATCTGGTAGGGCCGCGGCTGGTTGGCAATGGCCTCGTCGAGCACGCGGTCGGCCGCGTCGAGGTAAGTCCGCAACAGATACGAGGACGTGTGCAGCGCCGCGGCATTGTTGTCGAAGCCGCTCGTCGAAGTGTCCGGCGGCAGCAAGTCGGACAAATCCACTTCCACGCCGAGCAGATCGCGCACGGTGTTCGCATACTCGGCGCGGTTCAGGCGGCGCAAAACCACGCGGCCCTCGGCGGCTCTCCGCGCGATTTCCGCCGCGCCCGCTTGCGCGCTGATCCAAGCGATCACAGCCTGAAGCTCCTTCGCGGGAGGCCGCGGTTTCTCCTGCGGCGGCATCGCGCCGGTCTGGAGCTGCTCCAGCACGGCCAGCCAGCGCTCGCGGTTGATCCGATCGGCAAAATCCGGCGACAGACTTTTCGATGGCAAAATCGCCCTTGGGCTTGGCCCCCGAGTGGCACTTCTGACAGTGCTCGGCGAGGAGCAACCGCGTCGGGTCGTTCGCCAGCGTGGCCGCGGCACCCGCGCCCCGCGCCGTCTCGCCCAGCAGCAATCCCGCCAGCAGCAATCCCACCAACCCCGGCGCCCGCCCCCATCCCGCCGCGCGCAAGGCACGCCCGCCCCGCTAAAAGTCGCGGGGTCACCGGGTCGCGTACGCGGAAATGAGAATGGTTCATCGCCAGTGCCTGTGGGTATTTGGTGATCGTATTTTGCCGGCCCCCGTGTCGGAGACAAGCCCCAACCCCAGCCCGCCTTGCGGAATCTCTGTGCCGTGGGCGCGGGACCGTTCCCCGCCGCTCACCCCCACAACTGCCGGTCCAGCGAGCGCAACTGAATCGCCTCGGAAATGTGCTCGGACTGGATGCGCTCGGACGCCGCGAGATCGGCGATCGTGCGCGCGACCTTCAGAATCCGATCGTGCGCCCGCGCGCTGAGGTTCATGTCCGACATCGCGAACTTCAACAATTCCAGCCCCGCCTCATCGAGCGCGCAAAATAGTTTCAGCTCGCGCGAACCCATGCGGGCATTGCTCGAAATCCGCGGCCGGTCCGCAAACCGCGCGTGTTGCAGCCGCCGCGCCGCGATCACGCGCGCGCGGATTGGCGCCGAAGGCTCGCCCGGTTGCGCCGCCGCCAGGTCGCGGAATTTCACCTGCGGCACCTCGATGTGAATGTCGATGCGGTCCAGCAACGGCCCGGAAATGCGCCCGAGATAATTCTGAATCTCGCGCGGCGAACTCTTCGATTCGCCCGGCATTTTGCCGTCCGGCGTCGGGTTCATCGCGGCCACCAGCATGAATTGCGCGGGGAACGTCACCGACCCCGCCGCGCGCGAAATCGTCACCCGCCCGTCCTCCAGCGGCTGCCGCATCGTCTCCAGCGCGCTGCGTTTGAACTCCGGCAATTCATCGAGAAACAGCACGCCGTGATGCGCCAGTGAAATTTCCCCCGGTCCCGGATTGATGCCACCCCCGAGCAGTCCCGCGTCACTTGCGGTGTGATGCGGCGAGCGAAACGGGCGGCGCGTCACCAGGCCCACGCCCGGCGCGAGAATGCCCGCGATGCTGTGAATCTTGGTGGTCTCGAGCGCCTCGGCCAGCGTGAGCGGCGGCAGGATCGTCGGCAGCCGTTTGGCGATCATCGACTTGCCCGTGCCCGGCGGGCCGATGAGCAGCACGTTGTGATTGCCCGCCGCCGCGATTTCGAGCGCGCGCTTCACCGACTGCTGCCCCTTCACCTCCGAGAAATCCACCTCGTCCTCCCAGACTTGATCGAAGATTTTTTCGAGGTCCACTTGCAGCGGCGCGATCACCACGTTGCCCTCGAGGAACCCCACCGCCTCGCGCAAATTCTGAATCGGGATCACCTGCAACCCCGTGACCACCGCGGCCTCGGCGGCATTTTCGCGCGGCACCAACACGCCCGTGCGACCGTCGGCCTTCGCGCGCAGCGCCATTGGCAGCACCCCTTTTACCGACCGCACCGCGCCGGTCAGCGCCAGTTCGCCGACCATCGCGAAATTTTCAAGCTGCTTGGATTCCAACTGCTCGCTCGCCGCGATCATCCCGATCGCGATGGGCAGGTCAAAGCTCGGCCCCTCCTTGCGCACATCGGCGGGCGCGAGATTGATCGTCGTGCGGCCCATCGGCATTTTGAAACCGGAATTGGTCAACGCCGTCAGCACGCGGTCCTGCGACTCGCGCACGGCCGCATCCGGCAAACCGACGATGACGACCTTCGTCTCGCCCCAGCCCGCGTTGACCTCGACCTCGACCGGATAGGCTTCGATTCCCTGCACGGCGGACGAAAAAACCTTGGCTAGCATCCGCGCACTCTGCCGAAA
>JAYVOY010000526.1:0-3845 GCA_043757645.1 Verrucomicrobiota bacterium | reverse complement strand
AAATCCTCGCCGCCGCCAAGCAGGAAAACGCCGACATCATCGGCCTCAGCGGCCTCATTACCCCCTCGCTCGACGAGATGGCCCACGTCGCGCACGAGATGGAGCGGCTCAACTTCAAGGTGCCCCTGCTCATCGGCGGCGCGACCACCAGCCGAGCGCACACCGCCGTGAAAATCGCGCCCGGTTACAGCGAACCTGTCGTCCACGTCCTTGACGCCTCGCGCGCCGTGCCCGTCGTCAGCGCGCTCATCAGCCGGGAGCAAAAGCCCGTCTTCGTGCGGCAACTCCGCGACGAATACGAGAAGCTCCGCGTCACCCACGCCGCCCAGCGGCAGAAGCTCCTCACGCTCGCCCGCGCCCGCGCCAACCGCGCGCAGCTCTCGTTCGAGAACCTGCCGCAGCCGTCGTTCACGGGCGTGCGTGTCTTGCGACCGCGCGAGGAATTGCAAGCCCGCCACGCGCTCGCCAAGGCCATCGTCGTCCAACCAGACGCGGAAATCGCGCGCATTGGCGGGCGCACGTTCGTCGGTAAAAGCGACTTCAAGCAGGTGTTTCTATTCGCCACGCCGCCCACGTATTTCTCCACCACCGACACGCCGCAGTTGGTGGAGCGCAAACGCCAGCTCAAAGAACTGCGCTTCGACCTCACCGCCACCCGCGAGTTCATTGATGCGCACTTCGATGCCGACTCCTACCGAACTTTGCTGGCTGGCCGCCCCAATATTTTTCTCTGCGCGCCCTCGACCTCGGGCCGCAACATCATTCCCGAAATGCTCGCCGAGCGGCTGCAAAAGGAATTCGGCGGCGACATCCTCAGTCGCGAATTGATCTCGCTGAGTTTTCAGGAAGCGAAAAACCGGCGCACGTATCTCGAAAAAATGTCCGACCCGACGCTGGTTGATGCGGATGCCTCCCTCGCCGCCAAAGGGCGCGGCAAAAACGTGGTCATCGTCGATGACATTCTCACGAGCGGCGAAACGATTCACGCCATCGAGGAGGCGCTTTGGACCAGCGGCGTCACAGAGTATTCCGTCGTCGTTCTCGGTGCGAATCAGGAAGCCAAGCCGCCCTACCTCGTGGCCGCGCGGCAGTTGATTCAACACCTCGCGACGCGTCTCTCGCTGCCGGAAACCGAAGTCGCCGAGAACCTCCGCCTTGCCCATCCCACCGCCTACGCTAACCTGCTCCGCAAGGCGTGGCAGGATGCGCAGGACCAGCCCGAAAAAGTTTATGAACATATCCGCCGAAAAGCAGAAGCACTACGAGCAGCTCTACGAAACGATGTATCAGGAGAGCCTCCGCTCGGGGCGCACGCCGGTGCCGCCGGAACTCAACGACCCGGTGGAGCGGAGAAACTTTCTGCACTGGCGACACGAATTCTGGGTGGCTGTGAGCAGCACGGCTGCGGCTGCGTACCGCCGGTGGTTGGACAACGCGCCCCTCGCGGCAACCGCGTTGGCGGAAACCCCGCCCCCATCGCCCTCGAAGACCTAGTCCCCTTCATCGACTGGACGCCGTTTTTCCACACGTGGGAACTGCGCGGCGTTTATCCTTCGATTCTCCAGCACGAGAAACACGGCGAGCAGGCGCGCGCCCTTTTCGCCGACGCGCAAAAACTCCTCGCCGAAATCGTCGGCAAGAAACTCCTGCAACTCCGCGCCGTTTACGGCCTCTTCCCCGCCAACGCCGTCGGCGAGGATGTCGAACTCTACACCGATGCCACGCGCACGCAGTTGCTCGCGAAATTCCATTTCCTCCGCCAGCAAATGGAGAAAGGCGACAACTCGCCGAACCACAGCCTCGCCGATTTCGTCGCGCCGAAAAAACCCTCAACTCTCAACTCTCAACCCTCAACCGACTTCCTCGGCGCCTTCGCCGTCAGCTCCGGCTTCGGCCTGAAGGAACTTTGCGACCAGTTCAAAGCCCAGCACGACGACTACAACGCCATCATGGCCGAGGCTCTCGCCGATCGCCTCGCCGAGGCCTTCGCCGAATATCTCCACAAGCGCGTCCGCGACGAATGGGGCTTCGGCAAACTCGAGTCGTTCACCACCGAGGATTTCATCGCGGAAAAATACCGCGGCATCCGCCCCGCCGCCGGCTATCCCGCGTGCCCCGACCACACGGAGAAAGGCACGCTCTGGCAACTGCTCGACGTCGAGAATCTCACCGGCATCAAGCTCACCGAGAGCTTCGCCATGTGGCCCGGCAGCAGCGTCAGCGGCCTCTACTTCGGGCACCCGCAGGCGAAATATTTCGCCGTCGGCAAACTCGACCGCGACCAAATCGCCGACCTCGCCCAGCGCAAAAGCAAACCCCTCGCCGAAATGGAACGCTGGCTCGGCCCGTGGCTGAACTACACGCCGGAAGCCGCGGCGTGAGTTTGAGAATTTCCGGTCCCCGATTTCGCCCGATCCGCCGAAGTCCACGCCACCACCACCAAGTGGGGGGTTGTTGGCGCCTCGTTACCTCGTCTCCTACGAATGGGGGGCGGTTCCTTGAAAGCGCGGTTGAATTCGCCCCGCCGCGCGGTACCCTCGCGGGCATGAACATTCCCCGCTGGCTATTGCCGCTGCTCTGCTTGCTCGTCGCGTTCGTCCCGGTCAGCGCGCTCGCCGCGCCGAGCGATTGGGACGAGCCGTTTCCGCCGCACCGAATCGCGGACAACCTTTATTACGTCGGTTCCCGCGGCCTCGCGACTTACCTCATCACCACCAGCAAGGGCCACATCCTGATCAATTCCAGCTTCGAGCGAACGGTTCCCATCATCCGCGGAAACGTGGAAAAACTCGGGTTCAAATTCACCGACGTTAAGATTCTTTTGGCGAGCCACGCCCACTCGGATCACGTCGCGGGTCATGGACTGATCCAAGAACTAACCGGCGCGCGCGTCGAGGTGATGGCGGGCGACGACCAGGTGATCGCGAGTGGCGGCAAGGGCCAATATCTCTACCAAGAAGGCTGGCGTCCGTGCGCCGTCGATCGCGTGCTCAAGGACGGCGACACGGTGACGCTGGGCGAGGCCACGCTGACGGCCCGACACACGCCGGGGCACACGCGCGGTTGCACGACGTGGACGATGTCGGCGGCGGACGGCGACAAGAAATGGAACGTCGTCGTGATCGGCAGCCCCAACGTGAATCCCGGCTACCAACTGCTCACCAACCGCGATTACCCGGAAATCGCCGCCGATTTCGCGAAGACCTTTCGGCTGCTGAAATCTTTGCCGTGCGATATTTTTCTCGGCGCGCACGGGAATTATTACGGGATGGAGGAGAAGATCACGCGGCTGCAGAAGGAACCGAAAACCAATCCCTTCGTCGATCCCGCGGGCTATCAGGCTTACGTGGAGAATCGCCACCAAGCTTTCCGCGAAAAATCCCAACCGCAGCCGAAGTGACGCGGCGCGCGCGCCGATCAATCGAAGCGCAGCGCGACGTTCGGGAGCGCGGCCTTGATGCCCGCGAGAATTTCCGGCGGATACGGCGCGCCGCCGCGGATGATGCGCATGGATTTGAGGAAGGCGAAAATCTGCAATGCCGGCACGCGTTCGGCGGTGATCGGCAGCGAGCCGAGTTCGACGTGTTCGAGGGATTTCATCCCCACGATGATTTGCAAATCGGCGGCGGTGTAGTCCTTGCAGTTCGTGAGCGTGAGGCGCTTGAGCGATTTGAAATCCTTGATGATCGACAGCGCGGCGGGCGCATCGACGCCCTCGCCGAGTTGGAAATATTCGAGGGGGAGACTCACGAGGGGTTGCAGCGATTTTGAAGTGGCCTTGGTCGAGCCGAGTTCGAGGCCTTTGAGGTGCGTGAGTTTGGCGAGATGCACCGCGGCGGCGTCCG
>JAYVOY010000525.1:0-3847 GCA_043757645.1 Verrucomicrobiota bacterium | reverse complement strand
GATACGCCGCCTGCGCGCCCTCGTAGCGTTTCGCGTCCTGCACGCCGAGTTGCAAATGACAGTCGCCGATGCGCCCGAGCGCCTTGGCGACAATCGCGTTCGTCGGAAACAATTGGACCACCTTGTTGAACGCGTTGATCGCCTCCTCGTATTTGCCCAGCGGCTTTTCCGCATTGCCCGCCTGCTCGAGAATCGTCGTGTCGCCGACCGCGAACAACGCCTCCGCCAGCACCTCCGGCGGACACTGCGGATCACTGATCAACGCCGTGAAATACCCGCGCGCATCAGGAAAACTCTGCCGTGCCACCGCGCTGCGCCCCGCCATCATCCGCGCCTGAAAATGCAATGCCCGCGGGCAGTTCGTGTTCTGATACAGCATTTGATAATGCTTCTCCGCGCCCACGAAATCCGCCTGGTTGTAAAAATAATCCGCCACCCACAACTGCGCCTGCGGCGCGTTGACGTGCCCCGGATAGCGCGCCACCACGTTCGTGAACATCGTCATCGCGTTCGTCTCGCGCCCCGCCAGAAAGTTCACCCACGCGCGATCAAACTCCGCCTGCGGCCGGCTCTGGTTCGTCGGAAATTTCGCGAACCAATCGTCATACTTGCCCACCGCCGCCGCCCAATCCTTCTCCTCGACATACGTCCGCGCGATCGCCAGATGCACCTCGCCGACGAGGGGCGAGTTGGGAAAATGTTTTAAGAACTCCACGAAAATCGCGCGCGCATTCGTCGCCTTGCCCTGCCGGCTCAACGCCTGCCCGAGCAGCAACATGCTGCGATCCGCGAACGCGCTGTCCGGATACCACGCGAGAATTTTCCCCAGCGCGTCATTCGCCACGCTCAGATCGCCCAGGTCGATTCCCGCGCGCAAAATCTTGTACAACGCCGGCTCGAACAGCCGCGCCTTCACCGCCGCCGAGCCGGAATAATCGTTCAACAAACGGCTGAAGTTCTGCACCGCGTTCGTGAAATCCCGCTGCTGCAACTGCGTCTCCGCCAGTTTGAACAGCGCCACCGCCTGCTCCTCGCCCACCGGCAGCCGCTGCACCGCCTCGCGAAACGCCACCTGCGATTCCGCGCGCTGATCGCGATTCCAAAAGCACCAGCCGAGATTGAGAAAGGATTTCCCCGCCAGCGGCCCGTTCGGAAATCCCTTGATCACCTGCTCGAAACCCGCCTGCGCCCGCGCGAGCAGATTCGTCTCGAGCGTCAGCAGCGCCGGCGTGTTGCTCATCTGCCGCGCCTGTTGCACCTGATAAAATTCCCGCAGCCGCACCTCGCCGAGCGTGAACAACGCCACGTCCACCGCGGGATCCTGCGGGTTTTGCGCGAGGAACGCCTCGAGCTTCTGCGTGCCCTCGGCGAGCTTCTCCTGCCGCAGCGTCAGCTCGATGCTCTTGAGCAGCGCCGCGCGGCGAAACTCCGGCGGCGCGTTCGTCGCGAGATTGCGCTCGTAGGTCGCGACCGCGTCGGCGAGGCGGTTCAAGCCCTCGAACGTCGCCGCCTGAAACCGCACCGCCTCCGCCAGCGGACGCCCGCCGCCGAGCGCGACGGACAACGCCACCAGATTCGTCGTGGCCGCCAGCGCGTCCGTGAGGCGATTGTCCGCGGTCAAAATCCGGCACTGCAAAAACTGCCGTTGCCACGCGATTTCCGGCGTGAGTTTCAACCCGCCCAGTTGTTTCAACGCGTCCTCGCCCGCGCGAAAAATTTTCTGCTCCAGCGCCGCCTCCGCCATCAATAACAGCCCGCGCGCGAACACCTCGTCGCCCGTGCGCGCCTTCGCCGCGCGGTGAAACGCGTCGCTCGGCTCGTCGAGCAATTCCATCACCCGCACCCATTCGCCGAGCCGCGAATACGCGTAGGCCTCGCCATACGCGGCGTCGAGCACGTGGCTGGAATTGGTGAACTGCTCCGTCACGCGGTGATACGCCGCCGCCGCCTGCCGCGTCTTGCCTCCCAGCAACAGCGCCTCCGCGATGAAGAACTGATACCGATCCGCGAACACGCCCGCCTGCCTGGCCTCCGCGGTGAGCATCGCCACCGCGCCCTCGTGATTCCGCTGCTTGAGCCGCGACAACGCCAGCAGCAGCACCGCCTCTGCGCGATACTGCGACTGCGGATATTGCTGCACGAACTCCGCGAACCACTTCTCCGCCGTCACCCAATTCTCATCCTGAAAAACCCCCGCCGCCGCCTGAAACGCATTCTCCTCCGCCGGCGTCGCCGCATCCACCGACGGCGGCGAAACCGCGCCCGCCACCAGCAACAACCACAAGATCGCGCACGCAAATCCGCGTTGAATCAGGAAAGCAGGAAGGCAGGAAAAAAACTTCGGAACCGATTCCTGCCTTCCTGCCTTCCTGATTCTCATTCCGTTTGACCTCCGTCGAATTCGCATCCACGCCACCGCTTTCCAGCATTCTTCATCCGGACTGCGGGCGTGGAAAAGCATCGGTTTCATGCGGTTCATCTATGCGTGCGCCCCCTGGAGAATTCGATTCAAAAATCTCCCCGTGTGACTCGCCGCATTCAGCGCGACGGCCTCCGGCGGCCCTTCCGCGATGATGCGCCCGCCGCCCGTGCCGCCCTCCGGCCCGAGATCGATGATCCAGTCCGCGCACTTGATCACGTCCAGATTGTGCTCGATCACCAGCAGCGTGTTGCCCGGCGCGCGCAGCCGGTAAATCACGTCGAGCAACTTCGCCACGTCGTGAAAATGCAGCCCCGTCGTCGGCTCATCCAAAATGTAGAGCGTCTTGCCCGTCTGCCGGCGGCTCAACTCCGCCGCCAGCTTGATGCGCTGCGCCTCGCCGCCGCTCAACGTCGTCGCCTGCTGCCCGAGCCGCAGATAACCCAGGCCCACTTCCGCCAGCGTCACCGCGATGTCGTGCAGCTTCGGCACCGCGCGAAAAAACGCCACCGACTCGTCCACCGTCAGGTCCAGCACATCCGCGATGTTCATGCCCTTGTAGGCGATCTCGAGCGTCGGGCGATTGTAGCGCCGCCCGTTGCACGCCTCGCACGTGACGTAAACCGGCGGCAGAAAGTGCATCTCGATTTTGAGCAACCCGTCGCCCTCGCACTTCTCGCAACGCCCGCCCTTCACATTAAAACTGAACCGCCCCGCCTCGTAACCGCGCACCTTCGCCGCCGGCAGTTTCGCGAACAAATCGCGAATCTCATTGAACATCCCCGTGTAGGTCGCCGGATTGCTCCGCGGCGTCCGCCCAATCGGCGTCTGATCGATCACGATCACCTTGTCGATGTGTTCGAGTCCGCGAATCTCCGTGTGTAAACCCGGCCGCTCCTTCGAGCCATGCAACTCGCGGAACAACGCGCGCCGCAAAATGTCATCCACCAGCGTGCTCTTCCCCGAACCACTCACCCCCGTCACACACGTCAGCGTCCCGAGCGGAATGCGCGCCGTCACATTCTGCAAATTGTTCTCGCGCGCGCCCACGATCTCCAGCCACTCACCCTGCGCGAAAGGCCGCACGCGCTGCTTCGGCACCGCGATCGCCAGCTCGCCCGTCAGATATTTTCCCGTCAGCGATTTCGGATTCGCCAGCACCTCCGCCACCGTGCCCGCCGCCACGATTTCGCCGCCATGCACGCCCGCGCCCGGCCCGAGATCGAGCACGTAATCCGCGCGCCGAATCGTGTCCTCATCGTGCTCGACCACCAGCACCGAGTTCCCCAAATCGCGCAACCCCTCGAGCGTCTTCAACAACCGCTCATTGTCCCGTTGATGCAGCCCGATGCTCGGCTCATCCAAAATGTAAATCACCCCCACCAACCCCGCGCCAATCTGCGTCGCCAGCCGGATCCGCTGCGCCTC
>JAYVOY010000524.1:0-3856 GCA_043757645.1 Verrucomicrobiota bacterium | reverse complement strand
CGGGCGGACGCGAGGCGCAGGTGTCGATCACGCCGCTGCCCGCGCTGGCGGGGCGTGAGGCGAGCATCGTGAATATGTGGCGCGAGCAGTTGGGTATGCCCGCGCTGCCGGAGGCGGACGCGCTCAAGCAACTCCAGGCGGTGGAAATCGCGGGCGAGTCGGGGAAGTTGTTCGAGCTGTCGAATCGCCTCGAGGGCGCGACGAATGTGCAGGCGGTGGTGACGGCGTTTGTGCATCGCGCGGACGCGAGTTGGTTTTACCGTTTCACCGGGGACGCGGAAGTCGTCACGGCACAGAAGCCGACGTTCCTTTCGTTTTTGAAAACCGTGCGGGTGAAGGAAGCCGCCGCGCCGCCCGCGGGAACTGCTGCGGCAACTGACGCCGCGCCGGAAACCAGCGGCTTCCGGTGGCAGGTGCCGCAGGGTTGGAAGGCGCTGGCCGCGGGGCAAATGCAGGTCGCGAAATTCGCGGTGCCCGAAAAAGGCGCCGCGCGCGCGGAGGTTTCAGTGAGCATTTTCCCAAGCGACACGGGCGGGATGCTGGGCAACGTGAATCGCTGGCGGCGGCAGATTGGATTGCCCGACATCACGTCGGCGGAAATGGCGTCGTCGGCCACGCCGCTCGATCCGAAGCTGCCGGGCGCGATGTTGGTGGACGTGACGAACGCTCCGAAGCGGCTCGTGGGCGCGATTGTGCCGCGGGGCAGACGCTGGTTTTTCTACAAGCTGACCGGCGACGCCGAGGCCGTCGCGCCGGAGAAGGACGCTTTCGCCGCGTTTGCGCGCTCGGAGCCGTGAGCCTGAGCACCGTGGTAATCGCCAGATTTCAAAAACACTTTTTCCGCCCGTTGCCATCATGATTGACAAGATTTGGAAGATACTGACCTCGCTGCGCCTGACGGTGACCTTGCTGGCCTTCGGCATAGTGCTGGTGTTCGTCGGCACGGTGGCGCAGGCCGACGAGGGTTTGTATGTGGCGCAGGCGCGCTACTTCAAACACTGGTACGTTTTTGGCATCACGATGTTCGGCAAGCACCTGCCGGTGCCCCTGCCGGGCGGTTATTTGATCGGCTCGTTGTTGGTGCTCAACTTGGTGCTCACGTACATCAAGCGCTTCAAGTTCAACTACCGCACGATCGGCATTCACCTCACGCACATCGGCATCATTTTGCTGCTCGTCGGGCAGCTCGTGACGGACCTGTTTTCGCGCGAGAGCCAGATGCGTTTCGTCGAGGGCCAGTCGCGCTCATTCTCGGAGAATCCGATGGAATACGAGCTGGTTTTTCTCAGCGACATCGACGCGAAGAATCAGGAAGTGATCGCGATTCCCGAGGCGCAACTCGTGCGCGAGGGCGAGGTGAAACACGCGAAACTGCCGTTCACGGTGCGCGTGAAGAGCTATTGGAAAAATTCCGAACCCGCCTTTCGCGCGCCGATGGCGCAGAACGATCCGCAGCAGGCCACGCAGGGCATCAGCCGCAACTTTGATTTTCGCAAGGTCGCGACCACGGCGAAGATGGAGGAGAAGAATGTCCCCGCGGTGCTGGTGGAATTGACCGGACCGACTGGCGCGCTCGGGACGTGGATGGCGTCGGGCTGGAGCGCGGATGAAGTCATGTTGACGGCTCTGCGGCGTGGGTGGGAGCGGCAGTTCGGGCCGCAACTGGCGGGCAAGGTTTTCGCGCAATTCACCGATCCGCAGGTGGTCGAGGTGGGCGGGAAGAAATACACGCTGGCGCTGCGCCCGGAGCGTTATTACGTGCCGTATTCGCTCACGCTGTTGAAGACGACGCACGAGAATTATCGCGGCACCGAGATCCCGAAAAATTTCCAGAGCCGCGTGCGCCTCGAGAATCCGCGCTCGAACGAGAATCGCGAGACGGACATTTATATGAACAACCCGCTGCGCTACGAGGGGCTGACGTTTTATCAATACCAGATGGGTCGCGACGAGATCGACGCGGCGCGTGGCACGAGCACACTCCAGGTCGTGCGCAACCCCGGCTGGCTCACGCCTTACGCGGGCTGCGTGATCGTGGCGTCGGGATTGATCTTCCAGTTTTTGCTGCACCTCAGCGGCTTCCTCGCCAAGCGCAAGGCCGGCGCCAGCCCGGTGGCGGCTTAGTGGAGAAAGATTATTCCCCGCGATTTGGCGCACGCGAACGTCCTACAACCAAGCTCATGAAAAAGTGGTTTCCTCAAATAATGGTGGCGGTGATGGCGGTGTGGTTTCTCGGCAACCTGCGCGCGCCGAAGAATCCGGACTTCGCGCTGAACGAGTTCGGCAAGCTGCCGCTCGTGTTCAACGGCCGCTTTCAGCCGATGGATTCGCTCGCGCGCAATTCGCTGCTGCAAATCCGCGAGAAGCAAACGGTGAATCTCGATCCGTGGAAGGAGTGGTACGAAAAGCCCCGCGTGCTGCCCGCGGTGAACTGGCTGGCGACGGTGCTGATGGACCCGGAGAAGGCCGATGGCTGGCCGGTGTTTCGCGTGGATCATCCGGAATTGATCGCGCTGCTGAAGCTGCCCGCCAAGAGCAAGGAGGGGCAGCAGGACGGAAAACATTATTCATGGAACAACATCCAGCCCGCGATCGAGACGATGGAGAAGGAGAGCAAACGCATCGGCAAAATCGACGCGGCGCAACGCACGCCGTTCGAGCAGGCGGTGATGAAACTGCACACGCGGCTCATTCTCTACATGAGGTTGAAGAACACGCTGGAGCCGCAGGACTCGCGGGATTGGGCGAAGGAAGTCACTGAGTTCGAGAGTTTGATCGGCCCCGGCGTCGCGGCGGCGCGGGCGCAGCAGGCGGAGAAGCCCTACGACAAGGCGGTGTTCGAACGCTTCTTGGGAATGATGCAGCGGTTCGACGCGATGGCGCGGTTCGAGCCGCCGCTCGTGGTGCCGCCGCATCACGACAGCGGCCCGCGCGACGAATGGATGCGCACGGGCGACGTGCTGATCGAGGCCGCGCGCGGCGAGACGCTGCCGCCGGCGGTGCGCGCGTATGCGACGATGACGAGCGCGTTCCGGCAGGGACGCGCGGCGGATTTCAATCAAGCGGTGACGGACTATCGCGCGACGCTCGCGGCGAAGTTTGCGCCGGAATTGAAGAAGGCCGAGCGGGAGAATTTTTTCAACCAGATGCAGCCGTTTTACAATTCGATGGTGATTTACACGCTGGCGTTTTTGTTGGCGTGCTTCTCGTGGTTCAATTTGTCCGACGGGCTGCGGCGCGCGGCGGCGGGTTTGATCATGCTGGGCTTTGTGATTCACACCAGCGGCCTGATTTTCCGCATGTGGCTCGAGGGGCGTCCGCCGGTGACGAATTTGTATTCGTCGGCGATTTTCATCGGCTGGGGCGCGGTCGTTTTGGGGATGGTGCTCGAGCGGATTTTCAAGGACGGCATCGGCTCGGTGGTCGCATCGGCGGTGGGGTTCATCTCGCTGATCATCGCGCATCACCTGTCGCAAACGGGTGACACGATGGAAATGATGCGCGCGGTGCTCGACACGAATTTCTGGCTGGCGACGCATGTGGTGGTCGTGACGCTCGGCTACGCGAGCACGTTCGTCGCGGGCTTCCTGGCATTGATTTACATCCTCCGCGGCGTGTTCACGCGCACGCTGACGGAGGCGACGGGCAAATCGCTGGCGCGGATGGTTTACGGGATCATTTGTTTTGCCACGCTGTTCAGCTTTGTCGGCACGGTGCTCGGCGGAATCTGGGCGGATCAATCGTGGGGCCGCTTCTGGGGCTGGGATCCGAAGGAGAATGGCGCGCTGATCATCGTGCTGTGGAACGTGCTGATACTGCACTCGCGCATGGGCGGACTGATTCGCGAGCGCGGCCT
>JAYVOY010000523.1:0-3860 GCA_043757645.1 Verrucomicrobiota bacterium | reverse complement strand
CAGAGTGGGCGTCGGGATCTCGGGACAAAAGCTGGAATCAGAATCATGGGGGCAAAATCATGGGTAGGGCGGGCGGCGAGTGCGCGGATGTTTCAGGCCGTCCTCCGCAGTGGTGGCAAAGGGCAGATTCGGGAACTGCCCCGGAGCGCCGCCGTCTCGGCGGCTCAGGGCCTGTCTGAAAATGCGGTGGAGCGCGGCTGTGTCGCAGACCAGCCGCAGCCACCAGCTCCACTCGGACGCCGCACCAATGAGTCTGTGCTGCGGCTGGTCGAGGACGACACAGCCGCGCTCCGGAATTTTCAGACAGGCTCTCAGGGCGTCCAAATCACGAAACGACGAACTTTGTCCAACGTATGGCGTGGCCCTGGTAGCGGAAGCGCCCCCCGAACTGGCCGACCCCGCGGACGGGTCACACCGTGAGCCGCCGGGACGGCGGCGCGCCGACCAGTTGGCCATCGGGAGCGGTGTCCGAACGCCTCCGTCCGCCAATCCGGCGCGGCTTTCTACTGACAATCCATACGGCAACGCTAAAAATCCCCGCGCTCACTTAGTCCAATCAAACCACTCTTGCCATGAGCAAATCCACCTTCAATCGCCGTAAATTTCTTCAGACCGGGGCCGCGGGCGCGCTGGCGGGCGCGGTGGCGGGATGCCAGCCGGCGTCCGGCGCCGCGGCGAAATCCGCGCCGGCATCCGCGCCGACTTCCACGATTCGCGCCGAGAATGAGCGCGCGGGCGCGCGCGACTGGCAGCTCACGCGCGTGCGGACGGATGGCGCGAAGGGTTTTCGTTCCGCGTGGATCGAGGGTTATTGCTCGAAACAATCTGTGCTCGCGGGCGAAACGCTCGACGTGCTGGTCAGCGTGAAACCGGAGGAAAAATTCACGCTCGAAATTTTCCGCCTCGGTTATTACGGCGGACGCGGCGCGCGCTTGCTGACGACGCTCGGACCGTTCAACGGCAAGACGCAGCCCGAGCCGCCCGTGGGCGACCTGCGCCTGCGCGAGTGCCGCTGGGAGCCGAGCGTGTCGCTGAAAATCCCCGCGGACTGGAAGAGCGGCGTTTATCTCGGTCGCCTCACGACCCTGCCCGCGGGCGCGGACCAGCCGTATTGGCAGAGCTACGTCGTGTTCATCGTGCGCGACACGCGGCGCGCGGACGTGCTGTTCCAATGCAGCGACAACACGTGGCAGGCCTACAATCGCTGGCCGGATAATTTCTCGCTCTACACCGATGCGCGCGGCGCGCACGCGCTCGGCTTGAGCGTGAGCTTCGACCGACCTTACGGGAAGTACGCGCAGATTTTTGATCACCCGCTCTCGATCGGTTCGGGCGAATTTTTGCTCTGGGAATTTCCCCTCGCCTACTGGCTCGAAGAGCACGGCTACGACGTGACCTATTGCTCGAACAGCGACTGTCTCGAGGCCGCGCAAATCACGCGCTGCAAGACGATGCTCAGCGTCGGCCACGACGAATACTGGGATGTCCGCCAATACGACGCGGTGAAAACCGCCATCGCCGCGGGCGTGAACGTGCTGTGGCTGTGCGGCAATTCCGTGTTTGGCGTCACGCCGTTTTCCCCCGCGGCGGATGGCCGCGCGAACCGCGTGCTCACGCGCACGGGCATCTTCGGCGGTCTCACCGACGCGGAGGTGAACGAGCAGAAAAATGTTTTCACCGAGCACTGGAAACGCTCGGGGCCGGACGAAAGTCTCATCATCGGCGCGCGCAGCATTGTGCCGTTCAATGGCGGCGGGGATTGGATTTGCACGCGGCCCGAGCATTGGGTTTTTGCCGGAACCGGAATGAAAAAGGGCGAGGCGATTCCCGGACTCGTCGGCTGGGAACATCACGGCGCGCCCGCGAAATTGCCGGGTCTCGAAGTGGTGGCCGAGGGCAACGTGTGGCGCGGCGGCGTCACGCCCGCGCGGTGGACGGCGACGATTTATCCGGGACCGAAGAAAAATTTCGTGTTCAACGCCGCGACGATTTTTTGGGCGCAGGGACTTTCGTCGCCGCCGGGACACCTCCTGCCGTGGTCGCACTGGAGCCGTCCGCACGGGCCGGACGCGCGCGTCCAGCGGATCACGGAGAACCTGCTGCGGCGGGCGCTGGCGTGAAATGCGAGGAGGACCACGGCTGGGGGTAAAACCCGCGACGCCCAACGACTGAATGCGCCAACGGCGGCTGACGGCAGGCTCGACAGAATCGTGATCGGGTGAATGCAACTCTCATGCAAAACTCCGAGCACGATGCAGATCACCACGATGGCCGCGAGCAGCAGGAACGGTTCGCTCTTGAGCGATGAACGAAATTCCGGCGTAGTACCCGCGAACGTCGCGACGCTGGGGTCGGGCAAAGCGATTTCCTTTGCCGCCTTTTGAATCGCCGCGCCCGCCGTGCCGCGCTGCACATAAATGGAACCGCCCCATGATTGACTCCCTCCTCGAACGCAATCTCCTCCCCTCCCCGCTCCTCCGCCTCGGCATCCGCCGCCTGCTCGCGCAACGCTTGCGCGAGGAGGACAAGGGCGGCGCCGAGGCGCAGCGCGCGCATTTGCAGGCGCTCCTCGAGGAGCTGCGCCGCTCGCCCATCGCCATCGAGACGGCGGCGGCGAACGAGCAGCACTACGAGGTGCCCACGCGCTTCTACCAGCTCTGCCTCGGCCCGCGCCTGAAATACAGCGGCGCGCTCTGGCCCGACGGCGTCACCACGCTGGCCGAGGCCGAGGAGCGGATGCTCGCGCTCTACGCCGAGCGCGCCCAACTCGCCGACGGTCAGGACATCCTCGAACTCGGCTGCGGCTGGGGTTCGCTCTCGCTGTGGCTGGCGGAGAAGTTTCCGAACGCTCGCATCACCGGCGTCTCGAACTCGCGGACGCAAAAAGAATTCATCGCCGCCGAAGCCGCGCGCCGCGGCTTGAAAAATCTCCGCATCATCACGTGCGACATGAACCGTTTCGAGCCACCGCCCTCCGACAGTAGGAGACGACGTGAGGAGTCTCTAACTTCCTCCGCGGCTTCCGAAACTCCGGAGCTTTCCAAATCCAGGCAGAGTCTCCTCACGTCGTCTCCTACAGGGGATTGGGAAACCAGGCAGAACCTCCCCGCGGCGTCTCCCACAGGGGATTTCGACCGCGTGGTTTCCATCGAAATGTTCGAGCACATGAAGAACTACCAGCGCCTCCTCGCGAACATCGCGCGCTGGCTGCGGCCCGGCGGACAGCTCTTCGTCCACATTTTCACGCACCGGGAATTCGCCTACCACTTCATCGCGCGCGACGAGACCGACTGGCTGGCCCGTTATTTTTTCACCGGCGGCATCATGCCCAGCGACGATCTGCTGCTCTATTTCCAAGACGACCTCCGCCTCGTGAATCACTGGCGCGTCAACGGCCAGCACTACGAAAAGACCGCGAACGCCTGGCTCGCGAACATGGACGCCCACGAGCCGGAGATCCGCAAAATCTTCGCCGCCACCTACGGCGCGGTGAACGAAACCAAGTGGTGGGTCTATTGGCGCGTGTTCTATCTGGCCTGCGCGGAACTGTGGGGCTACCGCGCCGGCAACGAGTGGCTCGTCTCGCACTACCTCTTCCGCAAGCCGTAAATCCGCGCGTCGCGCCAGCGCCTTTCCCCGATTGCATCGCCATTTCTCGCGGCTTGGATGCTCCTCTCATGAGCCGGAACTAATCTTTAGCCACGGATGGAACACGGATGAAACACCGACAGGGAGGTTCGCTCGTTCGACGCTTCGCCGGCGGGACAACTCCCCGGATAGTGTGCCCGCGTTGGAACCGCATCTCAGGCCCAAAGTGTCGGCCAGCGGTGTTCCATCTGTGTTTCATCCGTGGCTCAACT
>JAYVOY010000522.1:0-3866 GCA_043757645.1 Verrucomicrobiota bacterium | reverse complement strand
GTGAGCCGCCGAGACGGCGGCGCTCCGCCGGCGCTGCGGGGCGGGTGCCCGCACGGCTTGTGGGCCATCCGTTCGCCGGCGCTTCCGCTGCCTGTGATTGCCACGCCCCGCGACGCCACGTAGCGTGCCGCACCGAAACACCGTTCACTCTACAACACGACCACGGCCAACATTCATGCGCGCGCGCTCCATTTATCGAATTGTGCAGTTGGGCATCAAAAGCCTCCTGCTGCACAAGATGCGCTCGGGCCTCACGATGCTCGGGATCATCTTCGGCGTGTGCTCGGTGATCGCGATGCTGGCGATTGGCGAGGGCGCGTCGTATGAGGCGCAGGAGGCGATCAAGCGGCTCGGCAGCAGCAACGTGATTTTGCGCAGCATCAAGCCGCCGCAGGACAACAAAAACTCCGGGGCCTCGCGCAGTTGGATTGCCGAATACGGGTTGACCTACGCCGACGTTGGCCGGTTGCAGGAAACGATTCCCGGCATTCGCCGCGTGCTGCCGATGCGCATCATGCGCGAGGATATTCGCTTCAATAACATCAGCATCCAGGGGCAGGTCATCGGCACGCTGCCGATTTACAGCGAGATGAACAACGTCGAGCTGGTGCGCGGGCGCTTCCTCAGCAGCACGGACCAGACGCATCAAAACAACATTTGCGTGCTCACGGTGAGTTTGGCGTCGCGGCTGTTTCCGTATCAGGATCCGCTGGAATCGGAGATCAAAATTGGCGCGGATTATTATCAGGTCGTCGGCCTGCTGCGCGAACGCTCGACCGAGCAGAAACGCCCGCAGGCCGGGCACATGGAGGGGCAGGCGCTGGACAACAACGTGTACATTCCGCTCGCGACCGCGCGCAGTCGTTTTGGGGAAACGATCTACCGCCGTTCGTCCGGCAGCTTCGAGGCGGAGAAGGTGGAACTGCACCAGGTGACCGTGCAATTCGGGTCGGACGAATCGGTCGAGATCGCCGTGCCGCAGCTTGATTCGATGCTGCGGCGGTTTCATCCGCGCCGGGATTACGAGACGGTCGTGCCGCTGGAATTGCTGCGGCAGGCCGAGCAGACGAAGCGCATTTTCAACATCGTCCTCGGCTCGATCGCGGCCATCTCGCTCGTCGTCGGCGGCATCGGCATCATGAACATCATGCTCGCGACGGTCACCGAGCGCACCGGCGAGATCGGTGTGCGGCGCGCGCTGGGCGCGAAGAAGCGGGACATCACCACGCAGTTCCTCGTCGAGACGGTGGTGCTGTCGGTGGGCGGCGGTTTGATCGGCGTGGTGGTGGGCGTGCTCACGCCGCTGCTGGTGTCGCATCTCACGGACATGAAGACGATCATTACGCCGTGGTCGGTGATTATTGCGTTTGGAATTTCCGGCGCGGTGGGAATTATTTTCGGGCTTTATCCGGCGTCGCGCGCGGCGGCGCTGGATCCGATCGAGGCGCTGCGGCACGAGTGATTTTTTCCGAAACCAAGGGTGCGCGCACCTAATAGAATCAGACGAATGATGAACTTGTTTAACTCCCGCATGGCTGGACTCGCGACTCCCAACCAACCGAGGATGCCCGAAGTGAACAACTCCCCCGCGCCGCGAGGAAGCGGCCCCAGTCGCTCTGTGTTCATCGTGTCTCTGTGGTCCAAGACGCGCAAACTTTGGACCACAGAGACACGCTGGACACAGAGGATTATGAGGAGGGCTGGCCAGACGAGTTGCACCCCGCCGCGTGCGGGCGCGGTGGATTGGGCGCGGGCCTCCTCCATGGCGCGGAGCGCCGATCTCCAGATCGGCGAGTTGCCGACATTGAATCACGCCGAGCCGGTGCTCGGCGCTCCGCTCGCGGGAACGATCTCGCGTCATTTGAGTTCGCGAATTTTCGCGCTTCTCGCGTTCGCTTTTCTCCTCTCTTCTCGCGCCTTCGCCGCCGAGGCACCGCCGCCCGCGCCCGCGAAAGCGCCGCCGCCGAACATCCTCTTCGCCATCGCCGACGACTGGGGTTACCACGCCAGCGCCTACGGCACGCGCTGGGTGAAGACGCCGTCGTTCGACCGCGTGGCGGGCGCGGGTGTGCTCTTCACGCACGCTTACACGCCGACCGCGAAATGCGCGCCGTCGCGGGCGTGCCTCATCACCGGGCGCAACACCTGGCAGCTCAAGGAGGCGGGGAATCACATCCCGTATTTTCCGGCGGAATTCAAAAGCTGGGGCGAGGCGCTCACGGAAAACGGCTGGTTCGTCGGGCACACGTTGAAGGGCTGGGGGCCGGGCGTCGCGCAGGATACGAACGGGAAACCGCGCCAGTTGACGGGCCGCGCGTTCAACGCCCGCAAGGCCAAGCCGCCCACGAGCGAAATCAGCAACAACGATTACGCCGGGAATTTCTCCGACTTCCTCGCCGCCGCGCCGCCGAATCAGCCGTGGTGTTTTTGGTATGGCGCGGTCGAGCCGCATCGTGGCTATGAGTTCGGCTCGGGCGTCGCGAAGGGCGGCAAAAAACTTTCCGACATCGACCGCGTGCCGGGCTATTGGCCCGACAACGACACGGTGCGCAACGACCTGCTCGACTACGCGTTCGAGGTCGAACACTTCGACCGGCATCTGGGCCGGATGCTCGAGACGCTCGAAGCGCGCGGCCTCCGCGAGAACACGCTCGTCATCGTGACCTCCGATCACGGGATGCCGTTCCCGCGCGTGAAGGGCAACGCGTATCAGGCGGCCAATCACGTGCCGCTCGCCGCGATGTGGCCGCGCGGCATCGCGAAGCCCGGCCGCGTGGTGGATGACTTCGTGAGCTTCGTGGATCTCGCGCCGACGATTCTCGAGGTGGCCGGTTTGCCGTGGGCGCGGAGCGGCATGGCGGAATTAACGGGGCGCAGTCTCACGGATATTTTTCGCGCGGAGAAATCCGGGCGCGTGAATCCCGCGCGCGAGTTCGCGCTGATTGGTCGCGAGCGCACGGACATTGGCCGGCCGAACGACGCGGGTTATCCGATTCGCGGCCTCGTGAAGGATGGCTGGTTGTACCTGCGCAATTACGAGCCGACGCGCTGGCCCGCGGGCAATCCCGAGACGGGCTATCTCGACTGCGATGGCGGCGCGACGAAGACGTTCGTGCTCGACGCGCATCGCAAAAATCCCGCCGATCCGTTTTGGGCGTTGTGTTTCGGGATGCGTCCGAGCGAGGAGCTGTACGACTTGGCGCGCGATCCCGACTGCGTGCGGAACCTCGCGGCGAATGCAGATTTCGAGACGACGCGCGCCGGTTTGCGGGACCGCATGGTCGCCGAACTCACGCGCCAGGGCGATCCGCGGATGGCGGGCCAAGGCGACGTGTTCGACAAATATCCGCACGCGAATCCGGGGCACGTGGGCTTCCACGAAAAATTCCTCCGCGGCGAAAAGCTCAAGACGGGCTGGGTGAATGACACGGATTTCGAGAAGGGGCCGCTGCGGCCGGCACCGTGAGCGGAGCCGCACGCAACCGTGCGCGGCCCGCGGCGTGACCATGCAATCGGCGGAGCGCCGGCGATCGAGGGTGCGCGAGACGGAGCGGGCGTTCTGGCCAAGCTCGTTGGATTCGCGTTTGAACCTGTCGATTTCCTCGATGACTTCGATCGGGATCAGGACGTGGTTGTCCTGAAAACTGACGAGGGAGTTGGGGTCGTGCAGGAGGACGTTGGTATCAACCGGAACTAATCTTTAGCCACGGATGGAACACGGATGAAACCCAGACAGGGAGGTTCGCTCGTTCGACGCTTCGCCGGCGGGACAACTCACCGGATAGTGTGCCCGCGTTGGAACCGCATCTCATGACCAAAGTGTCGGCCAGCGGTGTTCAATCTGTGTTTCATCCGTGGCTCAACTG
>JAYVOY010000521.1:0-3870 GCA_043757645.1 Verrucomicrobiota bacterium | reverse complement strand
GGCCCGTTCGATCCCGCGAAACTCGAGGGCAAACTCAACGTCGCGATTTCCGCGATTGACCGGCAGGTGCTGAATCTCGCGGGCGCGGCGGCCGGCATCGACTTCGGTTCCACCACGATCAGCTCGACCAACCGCCTCGAGGTCGCGCAGGCGGGCAAGGTGGTTTTGCTCAACGGCCGCCTCACCGCCAGCGCCCTCAGCCTCACGCAAAAGGGACTCACCACACCCGCGATCGACCTCGCCGCGAATTACGACCTGAACGTCGATCAAGCCAAGAGCAACGCGCTCGTGCAGGCGTTTTCGCTGCTCGGTTCGCAGAAACAAAAGACCTTTTTGCAGGCCACGCTCGCCAAACCGATGAAGCTCGATTGGGGCAAGGCCGATGGCGCGGTGGATGAATCCGCGCTCAGTCTCAGCGTGACGGATTTTAATCTCGCCGAGTGGCGCGCGTTTCTCGGGACAAACATCGTCTCCGGCGTGGTGAACCTCGGCGCGAGCGTCGTCTCGCAGCAGGCCGGGAAGAAACTCAAGCTCGACCTCACCAACAATGTCGCGGGCCTCTCCGCGCGTTTCGACACCAACAAGCTCGATCAAGCCGACGTCGCCACGCTGCTCCGCGCGACGATGGAGGATTTCAACCAGGTGCAAATCACCGAGTTGATCACGACCATTTCGCACTTGAAGCAGCCGATTCTCAGGCTCGGCGCGGCGGGCCGCGTGAGCGTCAAGACGCAGGACGCGGACATTCAAGCGGGCTTGAACGCGAGCCTGCCGGGCCTCACCGCGCTGCTCGCGCGGCCTGATGTGGAGGCGACCGCGGGCTTGTTCCAATTCACCGGTCGCCTCACGCAGAAAAATCTCACGCCGACCAAAACGAACGACCTTTCCTTCGACCGCGCCGTCACCGGCAATCTCGCGCTCACCAATTTCACTGCGGTCGCGATGTCGAATCGCTTCGACCGTTTTGAGGCTGCGCTGGATTGCGATGTCGCGATGAAGGGGCAGCAGGTGGACATCAGGAAATTCGGCGGCGCGCTCAAGCAGGCCGGGCTGCCCGCGGGCAACCTCGCCGTCAGCGGCAGTTTCGATCTCTCGAAGCAATCCGGGCAGGCGAAGCTCGAACTCGTGGACCTGAACCAGAACGCGCTGCGCTCGTTCGTCGCCGCCGCGCTCGGCGACCTGACGCTCGCCTCCGTCTCGATCAACGCGAACACCACGGCGCAGTTTGACGCGAAGGGCGACGCGACCGTGAAGGGCGATCTCAAGGTGCTGAATTTGCTGCTCACCGATCCGAAGGGCCAGTTGCCGAAAGTGCCGATCACCGCCGAAGTGCTCCTCGACGCGGGCGTGAAGAGCGGCCTCGCGGACCTCCGCCAATTCAGCGGCAACCTCAAACAAGGCGCGCTCGCGGGCGGCAGTTTCGAGGTCACCGGCAGTTATCACCTCACGAACAAAGTCGGCCAGGCCGTGCTCAAACTCACCGACCTCAATCAAAACGCGCTGCGTCCGCTGCTCGCGCCGAGCCTCGGCGACAAATCGCTCACGAGCATTTCCATCGACGCGAACACCACTGCGAAATACGACGCGAAGGGCGAATCCACGGTCAAGGGCACCATCCGTGTCGGCAAACTGCTCCTCCAAGATCCAAAGGGGTCGCTCCCGAAATCGCCGACCACCGCGGACGTGACGCTCGACGCGTCGCTGAAAAACGGCGTCGCGGACCTCCGCCAGTTCGTCGCGAAGATTTTGCAGAACAATCTGCCCGCCGGAAATCTCGACGTGACGGGCAAATTCGATCTCACCAATCAAGTCGGGCAGGCCACACTCAAGCTCACCGACCTCAATCAAAACGCCCTCGCGCCCGCGCTCGCCGCCGCGCTCGGCGACAAGAAACTCACCTCGGTGAACATCGCTGCGACGGCCACCGCGAACTACAACGCCAAGGGGGCCTCGACTGTGAAGGCCGACGTGCAGGTCGCGAATCTGCTGCTGCAAGACCCCGCGGGTTCGCTGCCGAAAACGCCGCTCGCGCTCGGCCTCAGCGTCGATGCCGGGATGTTGAAACAGGTGCTCGACCTCAAACAATTCGCGCTGAAACTCACGCCCACGACCCGCGCGCAAAACGTCCTCCAGCTCGCGGGCACCGTCGATATGACCCGCTCGAACGCCATCGCGGGCCACCTCAAGCTCACGAGCGCCGGCCTCGATTTCACGACCTATTACGACATGTTCGCCGGCCCCCAAACCACCAACGCCGCCGCGCCGCCGCCCGCGCCCGCGGCCACCGCCAACGCGAACAAGGAGCCGGACGCGATGCATCTCCCGCTGCAAAATTTCGTCTTTGACGTGAACCTCGCGCGCGTTTTCCTGCGCGAAGTGGACGCCGCCAACGTGCTCGCGACCGCGAAGATCAACGGCGGCAAAATCGAGTTGAACCCCGTGTCCCTCACGCTCAACGGCGCGCCCGTCGCGGCCAACGTGCAGGCCGACGTGGGCGTTCCCGGCTACCGTTACGCCGTCGCATTCAACGCCAACCGCGTGCCCGTCGAACCGTTCGCGAACAGTTTCGGCAAGGGCGACAAAGGCAGCTTCGTCGCGTTCCTCAACGCCACCGCGCAGATCAACGGCGCGGGCACCACCGGCGCGAGCCTGCAACGCTTCCTGCAAGGCCAGGCGAACTTCAGCCTCACCAACGCGAACATCCAGCTCGTCGGGCCAAAGACGAAAACCTACCTGGTGCCCATCGCCACGATTCTCCGCGTGCAGGAAGTCACGGAATCCCCGCTCAATTACGTCCACGGCGAGGTCACCATCGGCGCCGGCACGATCAACCTGCAAAAGTTCGTCGTGGAAAGCCCGGCCTTCCAAGGCCTGGCCGCGGGCACCGTCAGCATCGCCAGCGTGCTCACCAACTCGCCCATCAATCGCCTCCCCGTCGATGTCACCCTGCGCCGCTCGATCGCGATCAAGGCCAACCTCGCCCCCGCGAGCACGCCTGCGACGACTGCCTACGTGCGGCTGCCGAACTTCGTGAAAGTCAGCGGCACCATCGGCGCGCCCAATGTCGAGATCGACAAACTCATCATCACCTCGCTCCTCGCCAACTCGACGGTTGGTGCGCTTGGCGGGCTGGTTCCGGGCAATGTCGGCAACGCCATTCGTGGCCTCGGCGGCCTGCTTGGTGGCGGCACGCCGCAACAACCCGGCACTCCTGCCGCGCCCGCGCCCGGACTTGGCTCGCTCATCCCCGCGCCGAAAACCTCACCGCCGGCAACGAACAAGCCGAGCGCGCTCGATCTCTTCAAACTGATCCCGCGCAAGTAAACCAACCGCGTCGGGTTCCCCGAGTTTGCCGGTGGCACCGTGATTTTGGAGCGCCGAGCACCGGCTCGGCGCGACCCCCAACACCCGCGTTCACGCCGCGCCGCACCGCATCGAATTCAATTTGCAAAATTCCATCCAATGCCGGAACGCCGCCGGGCAGCCGACCGCCGCAACTGAACGCGGCGGCCGTTTTTTTGGCGGCACAACAACACGCCCCGTTCGATTCACTGACAAGCAACACACAGCAACACACGCAATGAAAAGCACCCTCACGACCACCCTCCGCGCCGCCGCCATTCTCGGTGTCGCCCTTGGCCTGTGCGCCACCGGCCTCCGCGCCGCGGACGCCAAAAGCAATCCCATCAAGGAGGCGATGCAGAAGTACAACAAGGCGCCCAAGGACGTGGATCCCATCTGCAAACGCGCCGGCGAAGGCAAGGCCACCAAGGAGGAAATCTCCGGCATGCTCGCCGCCTACAAGGCGATGGCCGCCGCCAAACCGCCGCTGGGCGAGCAAGCCAGTTGGGTGAAGCTCTGCGCCGATCT
>JAYVOY010000520.1:0-3873 GCA_043757645.1 Verrucomicrobiota bacterium | reverse complement strand
AAATGAATCGGCCGGTGACGGACCGGAGCGCCGAGCACCGGCTCGGCGCGAACCCAACGCCATTGTCCACGCCGAGCCGGTGCTCGGCGCTCCGCGGCGGTTCTCGGTCCCGCTTGAACCCAGAGAAACCTGCTCCGTGGTTCGCTGGGTTTTTCTAGGGTTATGAATCGCATCGTTGGCATTGAGACCGAGTATGGCTGCCTGTCGCTGCTGCCGCCGGGAGCGACGAGTGCGGTCGAGCGGGTGCGCGATTGGATTTTTTCGCACCGGCAGTTGGGGCTGATCGATGTGCATCATCGCGATTGGGACGAGCCTTCGGGCAACGGGGGGTTTCTCTTCAACGGCGGGCGCCTCTACATCGACATGGGGCACTTGGAGTATTGCACGCCGGAGTGTTTGTCGCTGCTCGACCTGTTGCGCTACGACCACGCGGGCGACGCGCTGATCGCGCGGGCGTTGCGCGAATTGCAGCTCGATCGCGAGGTGAGTTTCATCCGCAACAACATCGATCACTACACGGGCGCGACGTTTGGGTGCCACGAGAATTACCTCGTGCGCCGCGCCGCGCCGCTGCACGAGGCGAACGTGCTGTCGTTGCTGGCGTTTCTCACGGTGCGGCTGCTCTTCACGGGCGCGGGGCGCGTGGGTTCGTGCGTGGCGACGGAGTTGCGCGGGCAGATTTCGCGGTTGGGTTTGGACGACATGTTTCAAATCAGTCAGCGCGCGGATTACATCAACAACGATCTCTACGAATGGGTGCAGTTCAATCGCGCGATCATCAACACGCGCGACGAACCGCTCGGCGATCCGCGCAAATATCGCCGGCTGCACCTGCTCCACGGCGACACGAGTGTGCTGCCGACGACGCTCCTGCTGAAGCTCGGCACGACCGCGCTCGTGCTCGATCTCCTCGAAATCGACAAGCTGCCGAAGATCATGCTCGGTGACGCGGTGACGACGTTTCGCGAGTTGTCGCGGCAGACGACAGGGCCGTGGCGCGTGCCGCTGGCGGACGGGCGCACGGCGGACGCGGTGGAGATTTTGCAGGAATTCTGCGATGCCGCGCGCCGCGAATTTCACGGCCGCGACGAGGAAACGAACGCGCTGCTCGACATCTGGGCCGACACGCTGACCGCGCTGCGAACCGCCCCGCTCGCGCTGGTGGGCAAGGTGGATTGGATCACGAAGAAGTGGTTGTTCGATCAATTCAAGGAGCAGGAGGGACTCACGTGGGCCGACCCGTGGTTGAAATCGCAGGACCTGGAATTCCACAAAGTTGATCCCGAGGGAAACATCGGCCTCGCGCTCGATCAGTGCCCCGCGCCGTGGCGCGTGAGCGCGGGGCAGATCGGCGCCGCGATGTTTCAACCGCCCGCGAACACCCGCGCCCACGCGCGCTCCGGTCTCATGCAATGGCTCGAACAACACGACGCGCGCTATCACGTGGACTGGGAAATCCTCGGCGTCGAAGGCGGCGATCCCTTGACGCTGCTGAATCCCTTCGATCCCGATCCCCCCGAGGCGAAAGCGTGGCAGGCGAATATCACGGAGATCTTGAAAATGCTGCCCCCGAAGTAGGGAGGTAAGTGCGGCGGAATGCTGTGGATTTGCCCCATCCACGCGCTCGTCCGCAGCCTGGGATTTTACGACAGCCGCGCCGTGCGCAAGATCAGCGCCGACCTCGCGAAACAGGATTACAAATTCTCCGCCCTCGTGACCGGCATCGTGCAGAGCGATCCCTTCCGCCTCCGCCGCGGACAGGACCTCGAAGCGCAGCAGGCACCGTGACTTCCTACCATCTACCGCAAAAGCACAATAGGAAGGATGAGCGAGGCGTTGCTGAGTGCGTGAACCGCGATGGTCATCCCCAGTGCCGCACGCAGTGACTCACTTCGCCAGTTCACGTAGGTGAATGCGAGATAGAATCCCCCAACGATGCCTGCGGCTACGCCAGTTCCAAATCCGCTCGGGAAGTGCGCGAGGGCAAACGGGACCAGTCCTGCAACTATGCACATGCGGAACCCACCCCCGACTAGTCGAACTATCATCACCGGAAACGCCTGAAAAATCAGGGTTTCGAAGACTGGAGCCAAAAGACAACTCTTTAAAACCAACTCAAAATCGGACCGTTTGTTCAGATCTGTCCGGGGAGGATCCCCGAGCGCCGATAGGAGTATCGCAACCGCAATCCCAATTAAGGTTCTCTCAAGAGTTATCCGCCACAGGAATTCTCCTTTCGACCGATGCCGGTGATTCCAGAAGTGCCGGTCGGCTAAATCAATCAGGCGTTGGAACACGCGGCGCAGACTGCCACGAACCGCGCCGTCGGTCAATTGCATCCGGCCCGCGCGGGCCTTCGGGCGCAACTTGACCCCGAGGCGGCGGGGCTGTGCCAAAGACCAGCCGCAGCAGCCACCCATGTGAGAAACCATGGAGTATGGCGAACGGCATCGTGCAGAGCGATCCCTTCCGCCTCCGCCGCGGCCAGGACCTCGCAGCGCAGCAAGCGCAGGCGAAGTGAGCCACCCCACCTTGTAGGAGACGAGGTAATGAGACTCTAACCAATTCCGCGCACCGTTTCGTTGGGGATGCGATGCGGGGGGAAGCAAGGAAGAGTTTGCCGTGGCGGGGAGCGGTCCGGGACTCCCCCCCACGGCAGTTTCTCCCTTAAACCCGAACTCCGAGGTTGGGGAGCGCACGCCGCTGGCGTGCCGTTTTCGGCGGCCCGCCGAAAACCTCGTGCCACTCACTTTTCTGCGCGGAGAAGAAAGTTAGCACTGGGACACGATGGTTGGGGCGGGCCGCCCAAACCCGCACGCGGGCCGCGTGCGCTCCTCATTCTCATTTCGGAATTCGGATTAAAAGTGAGTCAGGGCACCCAGAGACGTAGCGCAGACTTCCCAGTCTGCGGTGTCGCCGATTTCCCAATCGGCGGGGCGTGACAAGGCCGACGCGTTGGCGGAACGGATGCTTCGCAGGCGGGAAGCCGTGCGACACAGCCGACCGGAAAGTCTGCGCTATCTCCCTCACTTTTAATCACACCCGGAGCAGCCCTCACCTTTGATAGTTTTCGCCTTTCCACTTATTTCTCCCGCCGCCCGCCGCCCGCCGCAGGTTCCCCACATGGGTCCACACACTCAGGCACAGTCGCTGCGCAATCCCTGCCGGCCTCATCGTTGTCTCCCGTCGCAACCGCCGCGTGCTCATGGGTTGCGCGTGTCCGCTGGCGGCGGCACCGGCGTGAACGGCCGCCGCCAGCGCCGCCGCAACCACCACACCGCGCCGCCAAGCAGCGCGACCGCTCCCGCCGCCGCGCCTTGACCCCTCCGGGGTTCGGCTCCGCTGCGGCTCGCCGCTCCGCCTCACCCCGGAGGGGGCAAGGCGGAGCAAAGAGAAGCAATTTACAGAAGAACTTTTACACCGGACGAAGGGCGCAAAGGCATTGAGGATTTGTCGCTGTGGAGAATTGGAAAGTCCGCCACCCGGCGAGTGGTTTGCCTCCATTCGTTTCCCCCTTTTGCCTGTGCGGGTTTTGCGCCCTTTGTGTGAGGCCGGCTGCCGCTTTTAGCCGTAACCATGCCGTTGGCGGACCGCCGCCGGCTCGGCGGCTCACGGCGTGGGAAGTCCGCGCGGGCCATTCGCGCTCGACCTTTTGGCTCACCGTTCGGTGAACATTTTGGGCTGCCGGAAAGGTGTGCCTCCACCCCGCCGGGACGGGGTGAGCCGCCGAGACGCGGCGGTCCTACTGCATGGTTACGGTTTAGGTTCACCCAATTTCCCCGCGAACATTCCCCGCCACCACAACGTCCGCTTCTCCGATAATTTTATGATCAATCTGTTTGGCCAATCGAGCCGCCCCACCACGCACTGCGA
>JAYVOY010000519.1:0-14604 GCA_043757645.1 Verrucomicrobiota bacterium | reverse complement strand
CGACCTGCGCCGCGACGGCGAGCCACGTGACGAGGCCCGCCAGCGTGAGCACGCACAGCAGCGCGAGCAGCGCGAACGGCAGCCAGTGCTGGTGCAGTTCCTTGCGGAGTAGCGTGAGGGTGATGCGGGTCATGTCACGGACGCGAAGCGGGACGGGTGCGGAAGCGAGTGCGGTGCGAAACCGTCGGCGCGTTCTCCCTCACCCCGGCCCGCCCCCGCCGGGAGAGGGTGAATTGTCGTCCGCGTTTTGGTTTCTATGACGCGGGTGGGGAAGAACCCGCGGCCTTTCCTGACCGGAGCGCCGAGCATTGCCCGGCACGAATCAGCCGCGACGACCCAAGCCGAGCAATGCTCGGCGCTCCGCCCGGACCCGCGCGCGAACCGTTGCGGAGCGCGGCTGTGTGCGGAGCACCAGCCGCAGCGGGTGGTCCGCACCAGCGCCGTCGGTATATTTCGCGACCTCTGATTTGCGGTGCTGCTGCGGCTGGTCTGCGACACAGCCGCGCTCCGGCGGTAACTTGCCGCCGAACAGAACGGCGGGCTGGCAGCCCGCCGGAACAGGCCGGTGGCCTGTTCCACCCAGAAGCGGATTTTCAAACAGGCTCGGAGGCAGTTCTTCACAACTCGACCCGCTTTCCCGCGACGAAACTGAGGAACACATCTTCGAGCGACAATGCTTCGCGGGTGAGGTGCGGCGGGAAATTTGTCGCGTCCCAAACGGCGGTGGGCGCGCGCAGGACGAGGCTGGTTTCGGTGGTCGTCGATTCGTCGCGCAATTGCTCGAAGCCCGGTGGCGTGGTGAAGGGCAGGCGCGGCGGAGCCTCGCTGCTGGCATCGTTGGGCGGCGGGCGCGGTTCGCGCACCCGGCGCACGGTGGCCTTCAATTCCGCGAGGCTGCCCTCGTAGCGCATCCGACCGGCCTCGATGATGCCGATGCGGTCGGCGACGCGATCAACTTCCTCGATGAGATGCGACGAGAAGAGCGTGGTGCGATGGCGATGGCGCGCCTGGCCGGCGAGGAGGTCGAGAAATTCGCGGCGCGCGACGGGATCGAGGCCGGCGGTGGGTTCATCGAGAATCAACAGCGCGGGCCGGTGCGCGAGGGCGAGGGCGAGGGCGAGCTTCATTTGCATGCCGCCGGAGAGATGCGAGAAGCGGCGGTCGGACGGGAGTTGAAGCACGTCGAGCAGGCGCTGGAATTCCGCGCGATCCCACGTCGGATAAAATCCGCCGACGAAGCGCCCGAGCTGCGCGCCGGTCATCCACGGATAAAAATGCGGCTCCTGCGAGACGTAGCCGATCTGGCGTTTCGTCGCGACATCCACGCGCGGCATCGCGCGTCCGCCGAGCACGACGGTGCCAGCGTCGGGTTGGAGAATGCCCATGAGCGCGCGGATGGTCGTGGTTTTGCCCGCGCCGTTGCGGCCGAGGAAGCCGTAGATTTCGCCTTCGCGGACCTCGAGGTTGAGGCCGTCGAGCGCGATGGTTTTACCGAATTGTTTGCGCAAGCCAACGGTGCGCAACACGACGCGCGGGGGCGTGGGAACGGGGGCGGGAGTGGCGACGGATGCGAGGTCAGGCGCGACGGCGGGGGTGGGCGGCGGGGCAGGGGTGGGTGCGGGTGTGGCCACAGATGTTACCACGGGCGCGGGTGCGGGAGCCGCGGCGGGGGCGACTTCCGGTGCGGGCGTCAGCGTGGCCGCGGATGCGGGCGTAAGGGCGGGCGCGGGTGTTGGGCGCGGTTCCAAATCGGGGACCATGCGCGGGATGCTTGCGTGCAGCGGTGGTTGTGGCAATCACGGAGCAACGGGCGAAAGCGCCGGAGGGTTGGCGCACTCCCGTCCGCTGGCGCGCGGATGGACAGCGCGGCCGTGAATGATGGGTCGCGGACCACAGGAGGATTTCGGTGGGGGGAAAGTTAGAGTCTCGTTACCTCGTCTCCCACAAGGCGCGGGGTGGCGCGGCGCGAGAATTCCGTCTTTTTTTTCACTCCCTTTGCCACTGTGCGAGGGATTCTTTGAGGTAGTTCTCGATGCGGTCGGCGCTGGCGATTTCGTTGTGGCGGCTGATGATTTCGGTCTGGCCGGCCTCGGTGATCGCACGGCGCAGCGCGGGTGCCTCGAGGAGCGTGCGGATGCACCCGGCGAGCGCCGCCGCGTTGCCGGGTTCGTAGGCAAGCGCGTTTTCGCGGTGCCGGAAAATTTCCGCGCCGCCACCCGCGGTCGAGCCGATGACCGCCTGGCCGCTGACCATCGCCTCGAGTGGCGTGAGGACGCACGGCTCGGGCCATTCCTCCGTGTGCAAAAAAACATCGGCGGTGCGAAAAAGCTGCGTCATTTCGCGCGAGCGCGGCGCGTGGTTCACAAACTCCACGGGCAACCGGTGATCGATCACAAACGAGCGGAGCTGCGCGACGTGATCCGACGGTCCGCGACCGCAGACGGTGAGGCTGATTTTCGTGCCGCCCGCGCACACCTGCTGGAGCGCGGTCAACGCCGTCAGCACGCCGCTTTCCCTCACGAGGGGCGTGCAGACGAGCAACTGCCGCGGGACTTGCGAGACCGGCCGTGGCTCGGCAAAAAAAACTTCGGTGGCGATTCCCGGCCGGATGATTTCGGCGTGCTCGACTTGCAGTCCGCCGGCGCGTGCGCCGCCGCGCAAATATTCGCTGCAAAAATAAATCCGCGGAAACGAGAACACGCGCAGCGCGTCGGCCCGCGGTGACGCCAGCACCTCGGCATCGAAGACATCCGGCATTCGGTCGCCGCCGGCGGCGGGCCGCGTGGGGGCGAGGGAATCCAGTTTCGTCCGCTGCCCGGTGAGTTCGAGCGCGCGGCGGCGCACTTGCGCGGACAGCGGCAGGCGCCCGCTGTTCCACCATTTCAACCACGGGTCGCGGGGCAGGTCGGTGACCATCCAGTCATCCGCGACATCGTAAACCACCGGGCGGCGAAATTGGGCGAGCGAGAAAATCAGGGACTTCGACAACCCGCGCAGACTCCACACGAACAACAGGTCGGGATTGAAGCGCGCGAAGGTTTCCAGCAGCACGCGCTGATTGTGCAGTTCGAGTGCGCGCAGGGCCGTGAACTCCGTCACCGCGGGCTGGCCGAAGGCACCGTTCAAGTGCAACCGCCGCTCGACCTCGGAGCCGCGCTCCTCGAAGTTGATGCCGAAATTGGAGGTGAGCACCTGCACATGGTGGCCGCGCAACGCCAACGCCTCGACGACCGCCTGACAGCGCCATTCGCCCACGCCGGGGCTGACGGGCGGGTAGAGGTTGGTGACGACGAGAATTTTCACGGCAACTGCGGGCGCGCGGGCGCGACAAAAGCCAGCGGCGTCACCGCGTCCCCGAGCGCGACGCGGCCGCTCGTGACCACCTGCGCGAGCACGCCCTGGCGCGCGTCGCCCATGCGTTCGCGCAGGCCGGCGCAGATCGCGTCCATCTTCGCGCACGGCGTGCGGGGCGCGTAGAAATACAAAACTGCGGCGCCGACGCGCACCTCCCAGCCGAGCAATGATTGCAGGTCAATGCCGCGCGTTTCGACATTGGCAAGGACCACGCCGGGGGAAATCTCCGCCAGCCCGAACGCGTCGGCGTGGGCGGCGATTTGTTCGCGCGCGATCAGCGTCACCTGCCGCCGCGAGTCGCGGGCAAAATAACGGGGATCGCCGGCGACACCTTGGTCGGCGACGAGTTCGAGGAAATCCGCGGCCACCGTCGGCCCGCCGGACTTGGGTCCGTGCCGGTGAAGCGACGCCACCGTGCCGGGGGCGGGAACAGGGTCGGTCGCGCGATTCACGGCGCGGAGGTTGCCCCGTGAGGCTGACTGCGGCAAGCAATCGCGGCGGCGCCCAAGCAAAGCTCAAAGGACAAAGTTCAAAGCTCAAGGGAAGGAACAAGCACCCAAAGAGCCGGCGGTTGGAGTAGAGCCAGCACCGCCGCAAACCGCGCCTGCGTTGGCCGTGCGCGGCAGGGATTGGTGACTGGACCTTGGAGTTTCCCTGAAGCTTTGAGCTTGGCGTTTTGAGCTTTTGCCGCCGCATTTCGCCCACCAACAATTCCAGGCAAAGCGGACCTACACTTGCATCCGCGGCGGGCCTTGGGGTTGCTCCAAAATCGCGCGCAGCACAGAAGTCATTCCGAATGCGTCGTCCCCGCGCGCTTGGTGCGCGGCCAGAACGTCGTTGCTCGGAGTCAATCGCGGGAGAAAATCCATGTCGGCGCGGGCGGCGCAGTTTTGCAGGCCGCGCAGCAGTGGATGGGCGTCGCCGCCGGGAGCTGTCACCGCGGCACTGAAGCCGATCAACATGCGGCCTTCACTCGCGGAATTGGCGAGCGCCGATTCCAGCCAGGTTTGCAGCGGCTCGGGCAATTCCGTGCGATTCACCGCGGCCACGATCACGATTTGCGCGTGGCGCACGCTCCACGCCGCAGCTTGGGCGATGTCCCCATTTTCGAGATTGGCGGTCTTCCACCAGTTCATCCGAAAGTGCATGTCCTGCCAGAATTGGCGGACGAGGTGGTCGCACAGGTGAATCGCCCGCGCGCGGCTGTGCGCGTCATCGTAGAGCACCGCGATGGAACACGGCTGGGGCTCGTCGTGAGGCGTGTCGAACGTGGCGCTGGCGGCGGCGGCGGTCATTTCGTGGCGTGCTGCAAAACCAAAATCGGGGCAAGGCGGACGGCCCACCCGCCTCAAGGGGCGCGGAATCCCGGCCCCGGTGGCGGTGCATTCACCAGGCGCACCTCGCGCTGTGGGAACGGAATCTCGATGCCCGCATCGCGGAACCGCTCGACCACGGCCTTGTTGATCTCGGCCTGGGCTGCCCCGTAATCGGCAATTTTCACCCAGGGCTTAATGGCAAAAATAATCGACGAGTCGGCCAGCACCGCGGTGCCGACGATCGGGGCGGGGTCTTGCACCACGCGCGGATTGGCGGCGAGGATTTTCTCGACGAGGCCCAGGGCGACATTCAGGTCCGTCCCGTACGCCACGCCCACCGCGAGGTCGAGCTGCCGCAGCACGCCGTAGTTGTGCAGAATTTCACCGACAATTTTCCGATTGGGAATCACGACCCGCGACCGGTCCGCGTGGACGAGGGTGGTGTTGAACAATTCAATCTCGACGACCTCGCCATGCACGCCGCCCAGTTCGAGGTACTCGCCCACGCGAAAGGGTTTGATGAAAATGATCGTCAGCCCGGCGACGACGTTGGCGAGCACCCCCTGCATCGCGAGGCCCACCCCAATGCCCGCCACGCCGATGCCCGCGATCAACGGCATGATCGCGACGCCGACCTTCTCGAGCACCATCACCAGCGTGAGGGCGATGACGAGGAGGCGGACGATTTTGACGAGCAGCGTCTTGACGGGTGGTTCGAGGTTTTTTTTGGCGAGCGCCCGCGCGGTCAGCCGCGCCACCCAGCGGGCGACCAACACGCCGCCGACGAGCATGAGGGTGGCCGCGATGACCTTCGGGCCGTACTCGAAGCAATAGTCGATCAGCTTGTCGATGATCTTGGAAACCGTGTCGGATTCAGCAGCGCTCATAAATCTTGGGGCGGAGCAAAGCAGATTTTGGGGCGGGAGAGAAGCTTCGGCTTCGCGCCGGCGAGTTCCGTGGCATTTCGGGAAGGTGCGGTGGTTCGCAACCAGAACGGAGTCGGGCTAAAAACGGAACCATGCAGTTGTAGCGCCGCCGTCCCGGCGGCTCACCCCGTCCGAACGGGGCGAACGCGCGGATTTTACGCGGCCCAAAATGCTCACTGAATCGGGAACCAAAAGCTACCGGACAATTTGCCCCCGCGGACCACCCACGCCGTGAGCCGCCGAGACGGCGGCGCTCCGCCAACCGCATGGTTACGGCTAAAAACGGGCCAAGGAATTTGGGGCGGAGGAATGAAAACTTTTTTCTGAAATTCCGCCGCCCTCAATCCCTTTGCCAAAAGCTCGCCGCGCGCGAAAGCAAATGCACCTTGAACATTCACCCCTCGTATCTATTTTGCCGCGATGATTGCAGCGTCAGGCAGCGGCCAGTTTTTCCTTCTTCTCGCCGGGTTTATCAGCGTCCTGGCCACGCGCCTGCCCGCTGCGGACAATGCGCCGCCGTCCGCGCCCGCACCCGCGGCCGCAGCCGACGTGAAGCAGTTGCGCGCCGCCGCCGACAAGGGCAATGCCGAGGCGCAATTCCAACTCGGGCGCGCCTATGACCGCGGGCTGGGACTCAAGACCAACGCCACCGAGGCCGTCCGCTGGTATTTGAAAGCCGCCGAGCAGGGTCATCCGAAAGCGCAGAATAATCTCGGGGATATTTACGAAAACGGCCGCGGCGTGCCGAAGGATACCGAGACGGGCATGCGCTGGTACCGCCGCGCCGCCGAGCAGGGTGACCCCAAGGCGCAATACAATCTGGGCTACCGCCATTTGCGCGGCGCGGGGGCGGGCAAGGATGCGGACGCCGCGCTCTTTTGGTTTCGCAAGGCGGCCGAGCAGGGCTACATGGATGCCTTCATCCGCGTCGGCGGCATGTATCTCACGGGCGATGGCGTGACGAAGAATGTGCCGGAGGCGTTGCGCTGGTTCCGCGCGGCGGCGGACTGGGGCGAGGTGAAGGGGCAGTTCCAACTTGGGATGATGTACCAAAGCGGCGCGGACGTGCCGAAGAATCTCGTGGCGGCCTACCAATGGATTCTGCTTGCGGCGCGGCAGGGGGACCAGGACGCCGATCACATTCTCGGCCTGCTCAACACCTCGATGAAGGCCGAGCAAATCGCGGAAGGCCGGCGGCTGGCGGATGCGTTTGTCGCGGGCAGGGACGCCGCCGCGCGGCACCGTCAGTAGTACTCGGCAATTATGGAACCGGAGCGCGGCCGTCCCGGCCGCAGCGGCGACGCACGGCGGGCTGGCCTTGGCTGCCCCCGGCGTTCCTCGCGCGGAGACTGCCAGCTGCGGGCGCTCATTTTTCGGCGGCCCCGCCATGCTTCGCGCGATATTCGGCGAGCAACCGTTGCACTTCGTCGAAAATATCCGCCGGCACATTCTTCCCGCGGATTTTCGGGTAAACGGTTTCGGTGAATTTCCGCCACTCACCGAGTTGCTCCGCGTTCGGCGTCGTCACCTTCAAGCCGCGTTTCTGCATCGCCACGATCGCCTCATCCGCCTCGAGCCGGCTGCGCTTGCGAATTTCATCCCCGGCCTTTTCCGCCGCCGCGAGCATCGCCTGGCGCTGGCCTTCGGGGACACTGTCCCACGCCTTTTTCGTGATGACCGTCGCGCCCACCAGCGGCGTCCAGTTCAGGTCGAGCAGATGTGGCGCCGGCCCGTAAAACTGGCCCGTCAACGCCACCACCGGAATTGTCGGCACCACATCGATCAGCCCGGTTTGCAGGCCGGTCAGCACATCGGTCTGCTCCAGCGGCACCGTGGGGACGCCCGTCGCCTTCATCACTTCGATGGTTCGCGAGTCGCCCACCCACGCGAACATTTTCATCTTCAGAAACTCCGCCGGCACCGCGCCCTCCCGCTTCGAGAAAAATTTCACCCAACCCGCGTCGCCAAAAAACAACACGACAAAACCCTTCTCGAGCATCCGCTTCTCAAACAGCGGCCGCAGCCGCTCCTGCACAAACTCGAACTCGGCGAAGGTCCGATACACCATCGGCATCGCCTGCAACGCCGTCACCGAATCATCGATCTGCGCCAGTCCCGAGCCGGACAGCAGCGCCGCCTGGATTTGCCCGACGCGCATCCGCCGCACCATGTCCGCCTCGCCACCCATCGTGCCGTCGGTGTAAATCGTCAGCGTCACGCCGCCGGCGGAGATTTTTTTCCACTCCTCGCCCATGTTTTGCAGGCTCTTGTGAAACGACGTGTCCTTCGGCGCGAGCGTGGCCAGCCGCAGCTTCGCGGCGGCCTGCGCGGAACTGCCCGCCAAGCACAGCGCCAGCGTGAATAAACCCAGGGTCGTAATCAGAACTCGTTTCATAATCAGTGCTTGCATGGCCCGCTATTTCGGCGGCGGCGCGGCCGGTTCCGCCGGCAGAAACAGATCGTCCACCCGCGACAACAACCAGCGCGCGCGCCGCTGCAAAATCAGATTCTCGAGCCGGAGCGCCGGCTGCGCGTCCACATTCACCGCCAGCGCCCGCCCCAGCAGTTGCTGGAACTCCGGCGCATTTTGATGCTTCACCGACACCGCTTCCGCCCACGCCACAAACGGCCCCGCCTGTTGGCCGTTCGCCAGTTCCACCGCGCGCGCAAAATGTTTTCGCGCCCGCTCCACCGCATCCCCGGCCCCGCCCTGCCGCGACAGTTCATACGGAATCAAAACCTGGTGAATCGCACCGCCGCCGAACGCCTCGTCGAGCGCCAGCACGCGATCCAACAACGCCTCGACGATCAACTGGTCCGCGAGAATCTCCGGGTTGTCCTTCGAGACCCCGAGCAACGCGCCCCAACTCGCCGCCGTCCAATAACCCAGCGCGACATCGGCCTTGGTGAGTTGCCCGGCCGCGGATTTTGGATTCGTGCGCAGCGCCGGTTCAAACCCGGGATGGGCCGCCGCGAGACCGCGCAAACCGTAGTTCCGCGCCCGCGTGTAGAGCTTGCGCGCCCGCGCCCGCAAGGCGTTGGCCGCCGCGAGATCCTTCTCCTCCAGTTCGTCCGCCTCTTCCGCGACGAACGCGAAGGAGTATTGGGTGAACCCGCTCGCCGCCGCCAGCAACAGCCCGCGATGATTCGGCGTCTCCGCCAGCAGGCTCTCGATCAACTTCAGGCTGAACGGCACCGCCGCGCGCACCAATTCCGGATCGTCGTCCCCCGCAAAAGTCGTCCCCGAATCCGCCAGCGCGTTGCCGAGTTGGTTGATCGCAAATTTGCGCGCCGAACAACCGCTCAAGCCGAGCGCCAGCACGAGCACGACGCCGGAAACGCCGGCCCGCCGCGCCCCGCGCGCCGCCGCGTCCGCGAACGGTGCCGCCAGGGAAAACCCACGGAATAATTCCTTCCCGATCATGCCAGTTTCAAAAGGCACGTTTTCTAAAGCCCGCCGCACCACTAAGCAATCGGAAGTTTCCCCGCCGCGCGGACGCTTCGCACACGCCCTCAACTCACGGCGTGCGCACGCGGAAAAACCTCGCCCCGCCGGAAATCGAATTCGTCACCGTCAGCACCGCCGCAGTCGGCGGTGCGGCGAGTGTTTGCGCGCCCCCCCACGCGCCGGTCCCGAGGAAATCGCGCGTTTCCACCACATAGGAACGATTCGCCTCCGCGGAAAAACTGAAGCGCAACCCGGCGTTGTTCCCCGGCAGCACCGTCAACGTGGGCGGGATCGCCGGCGGATCGAAGGTGATGCTCAGCGCGGGGACCGAGGCATCCAGTGCTTCCCGCGCGCCGAAGTGTCGCGCCGTCTTTCCCGTTGGTTCGGCTTGGCTCAGGAGCATCCAGCCAAAATTGGTCCCCGGCGAATCCACCCACGCCTGAACATCCGCCACCAAACCCGCGTTCGCGGTGAAGACGTAGGAGTTAAGCCCGCTTACCGCCACCGTCGCGCTCACCGTCGCCGAAAAATCCGTCCCTGCCGCGGCCCCCGGCACGCTCCAGGCATCCGCGGCGCTCCGCTGATTCCACGAAACCGTCGCCTCGTCCCACGGCTGTAAAATGCGGCGCAGTTCAAACGTCGAGTCGGCCCCGCCGGACGGCACTTTCACCACTTTCACCGTGAGGGCGGCGGAGCGAACGGTGGCCCCGGCTGGAATCACGCCGCTCACCTCAAACCGCAACCCCGCGCGACTGCGCGAGTTGCCCGCAAACACTCCCGTTGTCCCGGCGATCAAGGTCGTTTCCAGTCCGCGCGTCATCGCGGCATTCAATTCCCACAAAATGCCATCAGCCACCGGGGCCAGCACCACCGTGGCCGCCCGCGAATCGGTGAACCCACCGCCGCCGAAAAACACCAGCGCCAGCGCGCCCGCCATCAAGTCATTTCGTCCCGATTTCATCCGCCGGATTCAACTGGGGACCCATCGCCGCCGCAATCCCAACTTGCGTCAAATTGCCCGTAGATGAACCCGCTCACGACTTCGATGCGGCGGGTTGGCTGCCGTCACCGTTGCTGGCTTCATGGCTCAGAGCCTCCTCCCGTCGAGTCCCGCAGGGGTGGGGCGGAGGCGTCGCGGGCGAGGTTCGCGATCCCGCGACAAAGCTGGCAAATCGAATCGACACCCGGTTGGCGCCCCGGTAAATTTTTGATCGTGAAAAAGATTTTATTTCTAAATGGTCCGAACCTGAACTTGCTCGGCCAACGCGAGCCGGGAATTTATGGGAAAACGACCTTGGCCGAGATCGAGGGGATAGTGCGAAAACGCGGAGGAGAACTCGGTGTCGAGGTGGATTTTCGACAGAGTAACTCGGAGGGCGAACTGGTCACTTGGATTCACGAGGCGGTCAATGATTTCGCCGCGATTGTGCTAAATGCCGGCGCCTACACGCACACCAGCATCGCCCTCCGCGACGCGATTTCCGCCACCGGAATTCCCACCGTGGAAATCCATCTCTCGAATATCCACGCCCGCGAGGAGTTTCGGCACCACTCAATGATCGCCGCCGTGTGTCGCGGACAGATTTGCGGTTTCGGTCCGCATTCTTACGGCTTGGGTTTAGAAGCGGCGTTAACGCTAATAAAGGCCCGTGTTTGAGATGTTTAGCGTCATTTGCAGCGCACTTCATCCACCAGTAAAAGAAACTTCTCTTGACGCGTTTGAGCGACCTGCCTAGCGTGCCGACGTGACAGAAATGTTACCTAAATCAACGGTCAGGCTGAGAAATCTGTGGAGACTCTGCTGCTGCGCGCTGCGTGGCTGGCTTGACTGTCACCCCCTTCAATTCAACTAGCAGGAGAGAATTTGTGGACCTGAAAGACATCAAGGCAATCATTGACCTAATGCGGAAGAACTCCATTTCCGAGTTTGAATTGGAAAAGGAAGATTTCAAGGTCCGCTTGAAGCGTGGCCTTCAAAGCGGCGGTGGTGCGAATACCGTGGACGAATTCGTCCAAATTCCCGCAGCCGCGACAATGCCAGTTGCCTCTCCGGGGCAGGCGATAGCCCCAGCAAGTCCGGTTGCAGCTAAGAATGGTGAAGTTGAGATCAAATCGCCCATGATTGGAACGTTTTATCGTTCACCGTCCCCGGAATCAGCCTCCTACGTGGAGATCGGGACCGAGGTCGGCCCGGACACGGTGGTGTGCCTCATCGAGGCGATGAAGGTGATGAACGAAATCAAGGCGGAAGCGAAAGGGGTCATCACCGCCATCGTCGCGGAAAACACCAAGCCGGTCGAGTTTGGCCAACCACTCTTCAAAATCCGTCCAACTTAACGCTAACGCAGTCAAATGTTGGCTGCGTTCCGGCGGTTCCGCATTCGCGGTGCGCTGATCCGAAGCCGCAATGATTCATCATGTTTGAAAAGATTCTGGTAGCGAACCGTGGCGAGATTGCGGTTCGGATTATTCGCGCCTGCAAGGAACTCAACGTTCGCACCGTGGCGGTTTACTCGGAGGCCGACGCCAACTCCATGCACGTTCAGTTGGCTGATGAAGCCATCTGTATTGGTAAAGGACAAAGCTCGGAGAGCTATTTGCGCATTGATCGCCTGATTAGTGCTGCCGAGATAGCGGATGTGGACGCGATTCATCCTGGTTACGGCTTCCTTTCCGAGAACGCCCACTTCGCAGATGTCTGCGAGAGTTGCAACATCCGGTTTATCGGCCCGAGTTCGCGGGCGATGAAAGCGTTGGAAGACAAGCAGACCAGCCGCGCGTTGGCAAAGAAGGCGGGCGTGCCGATTCCGCCCGGTTCCGATGGTTTGGTGGAGAATGAGCAGGAAGCCTTGGTTGTGGCGAAGAAAATTGGCTACCCGGTAATGATAAAGGCGGTCGCGGGTGGCGGCGGCAAGGGTATGCGTATTGCCCACAACGACATTTCGATGATCAAGGGGTATCACACCTCGCGTACCGAAGCCGAGAAGGCCTTCAGCAATTCCGGCGTTTACATCGAGAAGTTCATTGAGAATCCTCACCACATCGAGTTCCAGATTCTCGGGGACACCCGCGGCAATCTCATTCATCTCGGCGAACGCGATTGTTCCATTCAGCGTCGGCATCAGAAAGTCATCGAAGAAACCCCGTCTCCACTGCTCGAAGGTAAGTTCAAGGATTTGCGCAAAAAGATGGGCAAGGCCGCCATCCGCATTGCCGAGGTCGCCAATTACACCAACGCCGGCACTGTGGAATTCGTCGTGGATGACCACGGCAACTTTTACTTCCTCGAAGTCAACAAGCGCATCCAAGTCGAGCACCCGATCACCGAGGAAGTCACCGGCATTGACCTCGTCAAGCAACAGATTCTCATCGCGATGGGCGAGCCTCTCCGCATTTCGCAAAGCGAGGTCCACATTCGCGGTCACGCCATCGAATGCCGCATCAACGCCGAGGATCCCTTCGACGAGTTCCGCCCCAGTCCGGGCCGCATCGAGATGTATTACGCCCCCGGTGGCCGCGGCGTGCGCGTCGATAGCCACGCTTACGCTGGTTACACCATCCCGCCTTACTACGATTCGATGATCGGCAAGCTCATCACCTACGGTAAAGACCGCCGCGAAGCCATGGAGATCATGAGCCGCGCCCTCGGCGAATACATGATCACCGGCATCAAGACCACCATCGCCTTCGAGCAAGCCATCCTCCAAGACCCGAACTTCCGCCGCGGCGTTTACTCCACCGGTTTCATCGAGGAACTCTTGAGTGGCGGTCGGCGTGAATTGATCGAGGAAAAAGCCTAGTTGGGCTACTCTTCACGCCCCTTCAGCCCCGCCTTTCTGGCATGAAGTCCCTCGCCGCCGCCCGCCTCTACACGTTCGTCGATCTCGCCTATCTCCACGGGCGCTCCCCGGTCGAAATCGCGCGGCAACTCTGCGACGGCGGCTCCGACCTCATCCAACTCCGCGCCAAGAATGAGCCTCCCGAGGTCATCGAGCGCCTCGCGGAATCCCTTCTCCCCATCACCGAACGCTTCGGCGTCCCCCTCGTCCTCAACGACCACCCCAAAATCGCCCTCCGCCTTGGCGCGCAATACTGCCACCTCGGCCAGGAAGACTTCTTCGACGCCGGCTTCACCACTGCGACCCAAGTCACCGGCTGCCCCGGGCAAATTCGCCTCGGCCTCAGCACCCACGCGCCCGACCAAGCCCAGCGCGCCCTTCGCGCCGCCCCCGATTACCTCGCCATCGGCCCCGTCTTCCCTACTCCCACCAAGCCCGGACGCCCACCCGTCACCCTCGACTACGTCCGCTGGGCCGCGCAACACGTGACCCTCCCTTGGTTCGCCATCGGCGGTATCACCCTCGACAACCTCGACGCCATCCTCGCCGCCGGCGCGCGCCGCATCTGCGTCGTCTCCGCGATTCTAAATGCCCCCGACCTTGTCAAAGCTTGTCAGGCTTTCCTTACCCGCCTACCGTCCCCTGGCCGTTGAATGATTCAACGAGCCTAGAACCTAATCACCTATCCATGAGCGTCCTCGTTGTCGGAACCACCGCCCTTGATTCCATTAAAACCCCCCACGCCGAAAACCCGCGCCTCCTCGGCGGCTCCGCGAGCCACGCCGCCGTTGCCGCGAGCTTCTTCGCCCCCGTTCACCTCGTGGGCATCGTCGGCGACGATTTCCCCGAGAAATACGTAAAGCTTTACCGCAAACACCGCATCAACCTCGACGGCCTCCATCGCGCCGCGGGCAAGACCTTCCACTGGGGCGGCGAATACGAGGTCAACATGAACAACCGCAAAACCCTGTTCACCGAACTCGGCGTCATCGAGAACTTCACCCCCGACCTGCCCGCGCACTACCGCCACCTTCCCTACGTCCTCCTCGCCAATATCTCCCCCGGCCTCCAGCTCCACGTCCTCCATCAGATGACCAAACCCAAGTTCGTCATCGCCGACACCATGGATCTCTGGATCAACATCGCCCTCCCAGACCTCCTCAAACTCCTCCGCAAAGTGGACGCCATCGTCGTCAACGACAGCGAAGCCCGCCACCTCACCGGCGAGGACAACCTCTCCCTTGCCATCAAGAAAATCCATCGCCTCGGCCCCGCCTACGTCATCGTCAAAAAAGGCGAACACGGCGCCATCCTCTCCGCGCCCCGCGGCCAATTCCTCGCGCCCGCCTTCCCCCTCGAAAAAGTCATCGACCCCACCGGCGCGGGCGACTCCTTCGTCGGCGGCCTCATTGGCTACCTCGCCGGCGCCCGCGGCGGCGTCGCTAAGAACCTTCGCAAAGCCACCATCTACGGCAGCGTCGTCGCCTCCATCTGCTGCGAAGGCTTTGGCCTCGACCGCACCACCAAAGCGACCCGCGCCCTCATCGAAGACCGCGCCAACCACCTCAAGCAACTCACCACCTTCTAAGAGCCTGTCTGAAAATTCCGGAGCGCGGCTGTGTCGTCCTCGACCAGCCGCAGCACAGACGCATGGGTGCGGCGTCCGGGTGGAGCTGGTGGCTGCGGCTGGTCTGCGACACAGCCGCGCTCCACCGCATTTT
>JAYVOY010000518.1:0-3875 GCA_043757645.1 Verrucomicrobiota bacterium | reverse complement strand
CCCCAGAACAAGGCGCTGCCTGCGTGCGGAGAAAGCTGCTGATCGGTGAAGCCGATGGCGATTGTCTTGCCGTTGGATTTGAATTGAAATGTCCCGGCTAAGCCGTAACCATGCAGTGGCCGGACCGCCGCCGTCTCGGCGGCTCACGGCGTGAGAAGTCCGCGCGGCCACTTCGCACTGCAACTTTTGGTTCACCATTCAGTGAACATATTGTGCGGCGGAAAAGGCGCGCCTCCGCCCCGTTTGGCCAGTGTGAGCCGCCGGGACGGCGGCGGTCCGACTCAAACGTCCGGGAAATTCCGCGTCCGCGCCGCGCGCCCCGTCACCGCAACTGCTCGCGGAGCCAGCCGGGCCGATTTGTCGTGATCGCGTCGATGCCCGCGTCCCGCAGGCGTTTCGCTGCGTCGGGCTGGTCCACCGTCCACGTCACGCACTGCAATCCCGCCGCGTGAACCTGCCGGATGAACTCGGCATCCAGACCCGCGCGGCCCTCGACGTTTAAGCCATCGAGACGCGCGGCCACGGCCTTCGCGATGAGGTTTCGCGCGCGCGGGGTCCAGCGATTGGTCAGCGGCAGATGCTGGAGCGTGGAGAGCAGCAACACGGGAATTTCGGGAAACATTTTCTTCACCGCCGCACAAACTTTGAGGTGGAAGCTGATGAGGACCAATTGCGCCGCGGCCTTGCCGGACGCCGCGATGACGCGCTGGAGTTCCGGCAAAATCTCCGGCCCGCACTTGAGCTCGATGACGAGGCGCCTGCCCGCGGGAATGATGGCGAGCGCCTCGGCGAGCGTGGGCAATTTCTCGCCCGCCCACACCGGGTCTTTCCACGCGCCGGCATCCAGCGCGCGCAACTGCGCCAGCGTGCTCGCCGCGACCCGTTTCGCGACGCCCGTGACGCGCCGCGTGTCCGCGTCGTGAATCACGAGCGCGCGGCCCTCGCGCGTGAGGCGCACGTCAAGTTCGACCGCGTCCGCGCCCTGCTCCCAGCCGAGGCGAAACGAGGCGAGCGTATTTTCCGGCGCGTCGTGCGCCGCGCCGCGATGACCGATGATTTCCATGACGAACGCGGGTTCAACCAATGCCGCCGCGGGCACCAGCATGGCGGGTTTGGCGAATTGGACAACGGGTGAAACCACGCGATCACCCGCGGCAGGTGCAACCAGGCATTTCCCCCTTGTGCCGCGCGGACTTCCCACGCCCGGAGCCGCCGAGACGGCGGCGGTCCTACTGCATCGTTCCCTCTCATTAGCACCCGGCTTCAGCCGGGTGATCGGTTCGGCAAACTGATTCAACCGCTTCAGCGGTTTCCCAAGGCACGAAAAAATCCGCTGAAGCGGTTCCAGTATCGCGACGTGCCTAACACCCGGCTGAAGCCGGGTGCTAAGGAGATTTCCAACCCAGTTGCAATCAGGTGAGACGCGTCCTGAACGTTCCCTTGCGGGGCTTTGGTTTGACGATTGGCGCAAGGGTGGTAGTAACTCCCGCGCCTGCTGCGGACGCACGATTCCAAGGCCGCCGCCCGCGCGCTGCCCGGCGGGATTGGCGCGGGTTCCAACGGCGGGCGGCCCATTTTTTATGCCTAAAACAAACACGCCCCCCCCCAAGTACAAACGAATTTTACTCAAACTCAGCGGCGAGGCGTTGGGCGGCGAGGCCGGGCAGGGCATCTGCCCCGAGATCGTTCACGACATGGCGCAGCAGATCAAAGAAGTCCGCTCGCTCGGCGTGGAGATCGTGATCGTGGTGGGCGGCGGCAATATTTTTCGCGGCATCACCGGCAGCGAGCGCGGCGTCGACCGCGTGACGGGGGATCACATGGGCATGCTCGCGACGGTGATCAATGCGCTGGCGTTGCAGGACGCGCTCGAGAAGGTCGGCGTCGCCACGCGCGTGCAGAGCGCGATCACGATGTCGCAGGTGGCCGAGCCGTTCATCCGGCGGCGCGCGGTGCGGCATCTCGAGAAGGGGCGCGTGGTGATTTTCGGCGGCGGCACGGGCAATCCGTTTTTCTCGACGGACACCGCGGCGGCGTTGCGCGCGGCGGAGATTGGCGCGGATGTGATTCTCAAGGCGACCAAGGTGGACGGCATTTACGACAGTGATCCGAAGAAAAATCCCGGCGCAAAACGCTTCACGGAAATCAAGTACATGGACGCGCTGCAACGGCAGCTCAAGGTGATGGACTCGGCGGCGTTCTCACTGTGCATGGACAACAAGATGCCGATCATCGTGTTCGACCTCTTCAAGCCGCATAACATCAAGCGCGTGGTGCTCGGCGAAAAGGTGGGCACGCTGGTGACGGATTGACGGGGATTTCCAACGAGGGCCGCGGGGGCTTTCTGCACGCGATGCGCGCGCCTACAAATCGCGGTTGGTCGGCGTCAGTATGGGATGGGCCGTGGCTTTCGCGGACGCTGCCCGTGCTGGACGAGCAGGCTCATCACGGACTCCGGGGCCAAGGGCGCGCGAAGGTCTTCGGCGTTCGCCGGTTTGCCGGGATGCGCAAAAATTTTCGGCCGCTGCGCGGCGGCGGAGAAGAGTAGAGGAAAAAAGAATAAAAGATTAAAGGGAAACCTGAGCCAAACCTACCGCGACGAAACCCCCACCAACACACACCGAAACCCAATGCAGTCGTTGCGAGAGTCGGGCGTGTAGTTGTTGCGACACGAGGACAACAGAGCCACCGAATCGTTGCTGAACCACGAACCACCCCGCAACACCCGGGAGCCACTACTGCCATTGTAAAAATCCTCGCACCACTGCCAGACATTCCCGCCCATATCGAACAGCCCCAAGCGATTCGCCGCAAAACTCCCGACGGGCGACGTGTATTCGTAATCGTCCACCTTCAAGGACTGACTGTAGTTCCCCGCGCCGCGCGGTGGCGGCCATTGCGTGCCCCACGGATAAACGCCCGAGATCTTCGCGTCCTTGTCCTTCGGCGTCCCGCCCTTCGCCTCGTTCAAGCCCACCTGCCACGCTCCACTCCCAGTCCGCCGACAACCGGTAGCCCTGCCCCGCTGGCAACCTGCCCGCCTGCCGCTCGTGCTGCGTCAGCCATTGGCAGAACGCCTGCGCATCATCCCAGCTCACGTTCACCGCCGGATGCGTCGGGCCTTGCGCGAAGCTCGGCTTGTCCCAACCCCTCCCGGTCGCGCGGACGAAGGCTTGATAGTCCTGCACCCGGGTATCCCAAACGCTGAACAGCACGTCCGTGCCCGGCACCGGCACGAACTTCATCCCAAGAGAGTTCTCCCACCCGCTGGCCGCGGTGGAGCGTGGCGGCGGACGCTGCTCAGATTCTGGACGGCGTGGGGGTGGCTCGGCGGTCGGCCGCGAAGAGCCTGACGGCGGCGAGGCCCCGGGGCGTGAGGCATCGTAGCGGGCGCGCTTGCCCGGATCGGCAAGGATTTCGTATGCCGAATTGATGCGCTTGAACTCTTCTTCGGCCACTCGCTTGTGGTCAGCATGAGTGAACTTGTCCGGGTGATAAGCGTGGCAGAGAAATCGGAACCGTGCCTTGATGTCATCCGCTGAAGCGGAGGGCGGAATGCCCAGGATCACATAATAATCATCGCTCATAGACGCTGGCTGTATGCTGCCGCCCGCAGCGGCGCGGAGTCTCGCTTGGAGCGGGAGGAGTCGGCTTGGTTCATGGTCGGTCGGAGGTCAATCGGGATCGGACGGGAGTGAGGATTGCGTGGCGTGCCCGGTGCGGCAACTGGAAAACAGAGGAAAACCGGAAATGGGGTGTGATTATCAGTGGGTGCAGTTCGGGGCGGGAGGGCCAAAGGCCCGGCTCCATACCAGCGTGGGGCAACGCCCCACGGAAGGCGCAAATCCACCCCGCGAGCGCCAACGGCGCGCCCC
>JAYVOY010000517.1:0-3879 GCA_043757645.1 Verrucomicrobiota bacterium | reverse complement strand
GCCTCTTCACGCTCAAAGGCCACGACGACCTGTTCGCCGTCGCGCCGCAACTCATGGCCGCGGTGCCGCGCTTGAAATTTCTCTTCGTCGGCGACGGCTTGTGGCGGCGGCGGTTTGAGGAAATGGCGCGCGGATTGGGCTTGGAGAAACGGATTGTTTTCACCGGCCTGGTGCCGCCCGAGGAAGTGCCCGCGCTCCTTGGCGTGATGGATGCCGTGGTGCATCTCTCGCGCCGCGAGGGGCTCGCGCGCGCCCTGCCGCAGGCGCTCGCCGCGGGCAAACCGGTGGTCGCCTGCGATTGCGACGGCGCGCGCGAAGTGTGCGTTGAAAACGAAACCGGCTTCCTCCTCGCGCCCGGCGATCTCGTCACGCTCCGCGCGCGCCTCGCACAACTCGCCGCTGATCCCGCGCTGCGCCACCGCCTCGGCGCGCGCGGACAGGCGCTCGTGCGCGATTGGTTTCCGGTCGAGCGGATGGTGGAGGATACGCACCGGTTGTATCAGCGGTTGCTGGCGGGGGCGTGAAACGATCAGCCCACTGGGGCTGCGCCCGCCCGCCCGCCCGTTGTGCCGGAGGTCGGCGCTCCGGAAGTCGTGCGAGATCGGGGCGCGGCCCGCACCCGCCCCACATTTTCCCGGCGCCGATTTTTTGTTTGCGCCCGCGCGCGCGGATATAGGAATACTCACCGCCTCGCACGCCGGCCCGGTTGGTGCGATTCCCGATTTTCAAAACGAACACTGCGATGAAAAAGAAAAAGATGCGCGCCGTCGGCGTCGTGCCCGGCAAACGCGAGGTCACCCAACTCGAACACGATCACCCCGAGTTGGTGCGCCCCACGGACATCAAAGTCCGCACGCTCGACGTCGGCATCTGCGGCACGGATCGCGAGATTTGCACGTTCGTTTATGGCGCGCCGCCCGCGGGTTCCGAGTATCTCGTGCTCGGTCACGAGGCGCTCGGCAAAGTCACCGCAGTCGGCCCCAAGGTGAAAGGCATCAAGGTCGGTGATCTCGTCGTTCCCTCCGTGCGCCGCCCGTGTCCCGACCCCGAATGCCGCCCGTGCCGCATTGATCGGCAGGATTTTTGCGCGACGTGGAAATTCAACGAGCGCGGCATCAACCAGCACCACGGCTACATGACCGAGTTCTTCGTGGAAGCGGAAAAAAACCTCACGCTTGTCCCGAGGGAATTGCGCAAATTCGCCGTGCTCGCCGAGCCGCTCACCATCGCGGAAAAGGGCCTCGCGCAAGTCTGGCAAATCCAGTCGCGCCTCCCGTGGGCCTGCCCCACGCCCGGCAAACCCCGCGGCACCGGCCTGCGCGCCGTCGTCCTCGGCGCCGGTCCCATCGGCATCCTTGGCGCGATGACCTGTGTGCTGAATGGCTTCGACACCCACGTTTATTCGCGCTCGCCCAAGCCCAATCCCAAGGCCGCGCTCGTGGAATCTTTCGGCGCGAAATATTTTTCCACCGCCGACACCACGCCCGCGCAGCTCGCCGAGAAAGTCGGCAACATCGACCTCGTTTATGAGGCGCTCGGGGTCGCGGATGTTTCCTTCGCCGTCATGCAGGTGCTCGGCTTGAACGGCGTCTTTGTCTTCACCGGCATCCCCGCGCCCGAGGGCCACATCACCATCGAGGGCAACCAGCTCATGCGGAATCTCGTGCTGAAAAATCAGATCATCATCGGCACCGTCAACGCCGACAAAGCCGCGTTCCAAGCGGCCATCCGCGATCTGGGCGAATTCAAGAAACGCTGGCCCAAGGCGCTCGCCCAAGTCATCAGCGCGCGGCATCCGCTCGAGAATTACCGCGAGCTTCTCGTTGGCAAGAGCGTCGGCATCAAACAGGTGATCTCGTTCGCCTGAGCCGAATTTCAAATGCAAGCCGGTGGCATTATTGGGCCGTTCTCCCTCACCCCTGCCCTCTCCCGCTGGGAGAGGGAGACCCTTTGCGGCCGCCCCGCCAACCCGGCTCGCTCGTGCCTACAAGGACGGAATTCGTTTCACCCTCTCCCAGCGGGAGAGGGCTGGGGTGAGGGAGAAAGCTGCCCATCGCCCGCGTTTTCCGAATTCACCGCGCCACACTTAGCTTTCCCAAATTTCCGCAGCGCCGACGTTTGATTGACCCAATTTCACTTTTCCCAATCAACCCCCAACCCGCCCCACTCGCATGAGCAAAAAATGGATCGACATCTCCGTCCCCAATTATCAAGGCATGGTCCATTGGCCCGGCGATCCGGCCTTTGCAACGCACCGCGAAAAAAGCATTGACCGCGGCGACGTGTGCAACCTCACGCACATTTCCCTCAGCGCCCACACCGGCACGCACATGGACGCCCCGCTGCATTTCATCAAGGACGGTCGCGCGATGGAGGCCTTCCCGCCCGACTCGACCATCGGCCGCGCGCGTGTGATCGAGATCAAACATGCGGTCTGCATCACCGCCGAGGAACTCGCGCCGCACAAACTCAAGCGCGGCGAACGCGTCCTCTTCAAGACCCGCAACTCGCGGCGCAGTTGGAAAACCGCCGTGTTCGACGAGGACTTCATTTACATCAGCAAAGAGGCCGCCCAACACATCGTGGACCGCGGCGTGATGACCGTGGGCGTGGATTACCTCTCCGTCGGTGGCTTCAAAAAGGACGGCGTCGAGACCCATCAAATCCTTCTCGGCAAGGAAGTCTGGATCATCGAGGGACTGAACCTCGCGAAGATCAAACCCGGCAGCTACGAACTCGTCTGCCTCCCGCTGAAACTCCTCGGTGCGGATGGCGCGCCCGCGCGGGCGGTGCTGCGGTAAGCGCGCTTTGCGAAGGCGGGGAGCGCAAGCCGCGGGTGGAACGGGCAACCTGCCCGTCCCGGCGGGCTACCAGCCCGCCGGGTGCGCGGCGGCAAGTGCCCGCCGCAGCCGGGCTGGCAGCCCGTTCCACCCACTTTCCAAACACGCGCTCAGAGTCCCACGCTGTCGAGTTGTTCGTAGGCGTGGTTGAGCCAGACTTTGAGGCGCTGGCGTTCGAGGATGCCGAGGCCGGTGGGGGCGGTGTCGCTCCTTTGTTTGGCGGCCCAGAAGTTCGTGCTGCCGGCGTCGATCTTGGCGATGACGGGTTCGTGGAGGCGCTTGAGCGAAATGATCCGCGCGTTGAGGCCGAGGGCGCGTTCCTTTTCGCCGGATTTTTCAAAGAGGGTGAAATTGTCGCCGCGCAATTGATTGAGAACGAGGACGTAGCTGAGGCGCGCGCCGAAGCGGTCGAGAAGTTTTTTGAGGAGGTCCACGGAATCTTTGCCGGAATCCATCACGTGCCAGTAGGCGAGCGTGAGGCCGAGTTCGGCGGCGGCTTCGAGCACGCCGGATTCGTCCATCCACTTCACGAGGCCGTCGTGCGTCTGCGCGGCGAGATCAACCAAGATGCGCTTGTCGGGATTCTCACCGGCGGTCTCGACGATGAGGTCGAGATTTTCGTAGCTGTCCGCAACAATCTGGGAGGCGAACTGGCCGTAGAAGCGCAGCAACGCGCCGTGCGAGCGATCGGTGTCGAAGCCGATGATCGGGACGTTGCGATCAATGAGATATTGCGCGACGACGCGGGCGACGACGGATTTGCCGACGCCGCCTTTTTCGCCACCGATGAGATGAATGTTGGCCATAAGCTGGGATTTCAGGGTTTCGCGTTTCAGTTCCGGGAAAGGGAAATCGGACGCGCGTCCGGTGCGGTTGGGTTTTGCAAGCCGCGCACGGGCGGAGAGTAAAAGGCGCGCGGCGGAGAAAGCCACCGCAATTGTTTCATGGAGCGAATGAGGGGCGCAGCTTGACACTGTTTTGGAATGACGTCCGACCGTCGCGCCGCCGTCCCGGCGGCTCAGGGCGTGAGCGGTCCGCG
>JAYVOY010000516.1:0-14626 GCA_043757645.1 Verrucomicrobiota bacterium | reverse complement strand
GCGGCGCATGGATAAGTTGTTTGACCGCGGGTGGGGGCAAGTCGGTAGGGTCGCGCCGTGAGTCACGCCGTCATTGATCCGAATCCTTGGATGATCCTGCCGTTTGGGGCGCTGCTGGCGTTGATCGCGCTGGGGCCATTGTGGTGCGCGGGGTTTTGGGGGCGGCATTATCCCAAGGTCGCAGTCGGGTTGGGCGCGGTGACGGTGGGATATTATTTGTTGTCGCTGGGAGCGCCGGCGCGCGTGCTGCACACGGGGAGTGAGTATCTGAGTTTCATCGCGTTGATCGGGTCGCTGTATGTGGTGGCGGGGGGGATTCACATTCGCGTGAAGGGCGAGGCGACGCCGTGGGGGAACGTGGTGTTTCTCGCGGTGGGCGCGGTCGTGGCGAATGTGCTGGGGACCACCGGCGCGTCGATGCTGCTGGTGCGTCCGTGGCTGCGGATGAACCGGTATCGGGTGACGGCGTATCACGTCGTGTTTTTCATTTTCATCGTGTCGAACGTGGGCGGATGCCTGACGCCGATTGGCGATCCGCCGTTGTTTCTCGGGTATTTGAAGGGCGTGCCGTTTTGGTGGGTCGCCGAGCATTGCTGGGGCGCGTGGCTGCTGGCGGTGGGGATTTTGCTCGGGATGTTTTGGGTGGTGGATCACCGGAATTTTTTGCGCGCGCCGCAGCGGGTGCGCGAGGCGCAGACGCACGAGCCGGAGCACTGGAAATTCGAGGGGCTGGCCAACATCGGTTTTTTGGCGGTGATTTTGGGGGCGGTGTTTGTGAATCGCCCGGCGTTTTTGCGCGAGGCGTTGATGGTGGCGGCGGCGGTGGGTTCGTATTTCACCACCCGCAAGTCGGTGCATGAGGCGAATGATTTTAATTTTCACCCGCTCAGGGAGGTCGCGATTTTGTTTGTCGGAATTTTCGCGACGATGATGCCGGCGTTGGATTGGTTGCAGGGCAACGCGGTGCAGCTCGGCGCGCCGACGGTGTCGCTGTATTTCTGGGGCAGCGGGGCGCTGTCGAGTGTGCTGGATAACGCGCCGACGTATCTGAGTTTTCTGAGCGCGGCGCTGGGCGGACTGGTCCCAGCGGGGAGCGTGCTGCAATTGCAGGCGCTGGTGTCCGTGGGCGGGAGCGGAATGGCGGACGCCACGGATGCGGTGCGGATGGGCTACGGGGTGCTGGAGGCGCAGTTCCCGGCGGCGCTGGCGGCGAAAACGGTGGGATTGGAGGAGGTGCAGTTGGCGTTGTTGCTGAGTGATCCGAAGCTGATGAAATATTTGGTCGCGATCAGTCTCGGCGCGGTTTTTTTCGGGGCGACCACGTACATCGGCAACGGTCCGAATTTCATGGTGAAGGCGATTGCGGAGCAGCAGTCCGTGCGGACGCCGGGGTTTGTCGGTTACGTGCTGAAGTATGCGCTGCCGTTCATGCTGCCAATGCTCGTGGCGGTGTGGTGGTTTTTTGTGCGGGGGTAAATCACCTGCCACGGAGACACGGTATCTAATCCGCAACTATGCAATGGACGGACCGCCGCCGTCTTGGCGGCTCACGGCGTGGGAAGTCCGTGAGGGCCATTCACCCGGCCAATTTTGGTTCACCATTCAGTGAACATCCTGCGCTTCGGGAATTGCTCACGTCCGCCCCGTTTGGACAGTGTGAGCCGCTGGGACGGCGGCGGTCCTACTGAATCGTTACGGCTAAAACCTGGTGCCGGCAGCGGGACTCGAACCCGCACGACTTTTTACGGTCCCAGGATTTTAAGTCCTGTGCGTCTGCCATTTCGCCATGCCGGCATAACCTGATTTCCATATACTTACAACCGAACTCGAAATGAAAATTTGACTTTGTGCCACTTTTTGTGCCAGTTTCACCGCATGAAAGCGATTGCAACGGCGGGAAATGGGCAGGGGGCAGTTGGCAGCGTCAATAGTCACGGTGGCAGTTATACCAAGGTGATCGACGGGCGCAAGCAACCCGTGCGCGGCCTCTGGCAGCGCAACGGGGCTTTCTACGCTCGCCTCGATGTGGAAACCGCTTCGGGCACCAAGAAAAACTGCCGCGTCCGCCTCGTGGACGCCGCGGGCGTGCCCGTCAAGACCGTGCCCGAGGCGGTCAAGTCGCTCGCCAAGCTCCGCGACAAACGCGACACCAATGATCTCCCCGCCCTCCGCCTCTGCCCCAAGCTCGCCGACGCCGTGGCCGCTTACCTCGACTTTTTTTCCAAGGTCACCGACGCCAAGCGCCCCCGCACCCTGCAAAAAGAGCGCGGCTGTCTCGCACTGTGGGTCACCCACATGGGCGGCATTCGCGTGGACAAAATCAAACGCGCCCACGTCAATGACTTCATCGCCCAGCGCCAAGCCGCGGGCATCTCCGGCCGCACCGCCAATCTCGACGTGATCGCCCTTCGTTCCGTCCTCAAGCGTGCCCGCGACGACGGCCACCTGCGCGCCCTCCCCACCGACGGCCTGCGCCCGCTCAAGTGGATTGCCAAAAAGCGCAACCTCGTCACCGCCGCCGATATTGAGCGCCTCGCCGACGCCGGACTCACCGCCAGCAAGAACGGCCAGCAACTCGCCGACTACATCCGTGTCCTGGCCTACTGCGGCTCGCGCCGGGATGAAACCCTCCGCCTCAAGTGGTCGGACGTGGACTTCGAGCAAGGACTCCTCACCGTCGGCAGCGATGGCCTTGCCAAGAATCACGAGCACCGCACCGTGGACTTCAACGCCAAGCTGGACGCCCACTTGCGCGATATGTTCGCCCGCCGCGCGCCCGATTCGGATTTCCTGTTCCCCTCCCCGCTCCGCGGCGACCGCGACGCCAGCACCAAGACCTTCAAGGAATCCTTGGCACTCGCCCGCGCCGCCGCCGCTCTGCCCACCTTCACCTTTCACGACTGCCGACACGCGTTCATTTCCTACGCGGTCATGTCCGGCATTGATTTCATGACCATTGCCAAATGGGTGGGGCACAGGGACGGCGGTGTCCTCATCGGCAAAGTCTATGGGCACCTCGCCAACGAACATCGCAAACTCCAAGCCAGCCGCATTCGTTTCGGCGTGGAAGTGGTCAGCTTGGAAGCGGTCAATCGATAGTTAGCCCATCATCGAACGCGAATCTCTCCGGCTCGCGGTCCGAAAAGAAATCGCGCGCCCGCGGCGATTCTTCGTCCCTCTCGCGTGGCGCCCTCTTTTGGTAGAGACGCCCGCTCAACTCTTCATTCAATCGCTGGCGGCAGTTGGCGTTTAGTCCTTCCCGCCATTTGTAGAACCACGAGCGCGACCACCGGAGAATGCTGCAAACCTGTTTCACCGTAACTCTGAATCCCTTTCCTTCGTAGAAAAACCCGTAGCGCTTCATCGTCACCCGCAGCGCGTCAGTCATGGCGGGAGTTCCCGCTTCGATCTGGTGAAACTTACCCCCGCGTCGGCCACGCCATTTCTCCTTTTTGGTGTCCAACTCGTGGTCAACCATCGGCCTGATACTATCGCTCCGGCCCTCAACTAATTTCGCATACTTCATTTCCTGAAGTCGCCGAACCATCTTCACGACGTGAACGAAACGGTCGGTGAACAGCGGCTGATTTCGTGGGCTTACGAGTGGCCTGCCAATGGCCAAGCGACGATCACGGACGAACTCGACGGCCTTCAGAGAATTTGTCTCTACGCCGCGACGGCAAACCGTTTTTCGGTCCACCTTTGCCAGCTTCGCAATTCCGCCCACCGTTTGCACTGCGCGCATAATTTCAGCGCGGGACACTGACCAGACGAGACTGGGATCAGCCTCTTTCCCGAGGAACGCATCCAGCATCCCCGGCTGCAATTCGTTGGACTTCGCGGGTTTCGCCTTCGCTGGTCTGCCAATTTGGGACATTTGGTGGACACATTACTTGAGGGCAATGAAATCGCAAGAAACGGCACAAACACCGAAACCCGCCGCCCTCGTCGCGCTCAATAAATGGCGCGCTGATATGGGCATCTCAAATCCAACCTGCTGGCGCTGGCGTCGCGCGGGTTGGCTGCAAACGATCAATATATCCGGCCGCGTCTATGTGACCGCCGCCGCCATCGCGGAATTTACCCGCCGCGCTGAAGCCGGTGAATTCAGCAAGGTTCACACGGTGCCCGCCAAACAGAAAGGCGGTGCCCTTTGAAATCGCCCCTTCGATTCCACCGCGCGTCTGGTAGCACCCGCGAAAAGATTGACCGTGCCATCCGCCGCGGTTGGCACCCCGGCCTTCGCCTTCGCGACGTGCTGGCCAGCAAATCCCGCCGCCAGTCTCAAGCCGCCTCGTCATGGGCGGAAGGACGGTCGCTGTGACGATCACCGCTCTCGAACGTGCGCGGAAATATCTCGCCGCCATCCCCGGTGCCGTCTCGGGTCAAGGTGGCCACGATCAAACCTTCTCCGCCGCCTGTGCCTTGGTTAATGGATTCGCGCTGAGTGAAGCCGATGCCCTCGCGAAAATCACCAAAACTATCCGCCGCGGCTGGCGACCGGGCGACAAGGTTGCCAATTACCTCCTCCGCCGCTCTCGCCGTAACAGTAACAGCGGGGGTGCGGCTTGAACCCCGTTGCCCTCGCCGAAAACGCCGTCGTCGGCGCGTTGTTACTTCAACCGGCCCCAACCTTGGAAGCCGCGCGCACCGCGACTGTCTCCCGCGACAGTTTCGCCGACGTGTTGAACGGTCTGATTTTCGCCGCCGCCGCTAAGTTGCACGCCGCTGGCAAGACCGTTGAAGCCGCGACGATCTATCCGCGGATAAAAGGGGAAGTTGACTTCGGCATTTATCAGGAACGTCTCGCGGAAGCGGACGGAGCGTGTGTCTCCGTGGCGAACTTACCGATCTGGCTTGGCGATGTTGCCGCCGCCGCCGCGAATCGCGCTGAGTTGGCGAAAGCAAAGAAAATCGTTGAAGCCGCCCGTGCCGCCGAATCACTCCCCGCGCCCGTCGTGACGGCGGAAACTGAGGAGCAAACATTCATCCGCCTCGCCGCGTTGTCTGCCACCGACTACGACCGCCTACGTACGGCCGAAGCGCACCGCTTGAAGATTCGGCCCGCCGTACTCGACAAAATGGTTGCCGCGCGCCGCCCCAAGGTCGCCACGCCGTCCGCCTCGCCAAGCATTGACCTTGCGACGCCCGAACCCTGGCCCCACGCCGTCAACGGTGCAGCCGTGTTGCGGGAAGTCGCCGAGACGTTCGCCCGCTTCGTGGCGTTGCCGCCCGGCGCCGTCGAGGCCCTCGCCCTCTGGACGGCGCACGCGCATTGTTTCGAGGCGTTTCTTCACTCGCCCCGGTTGAATCTCTGCTCGCCGGAAAAGGGGTGCGGCAAAACAACCTTACTCGACGTGCTTTGCTCCCTTGTGCCGCGTCCGCTCCGCACGGAGTCAATCACCGCCGCCGTCTTGTTTCGCCTCGTCGAAGCCTACAAGCCCGTGCTGCTGCTCGATGAAGTGGATTGCTACCTGGGGGAGGCCGAAGAGTTGCGCGGACTCTTGAACGCCGGACACAAGCGCGGCGCAAAAGCCTATCGGTGCGAGGGTGACGACAACGCCGTTCGCGGGTTCAACGCTTTCGCGCCCGCCGTGCTGGCCGGTATCGGCACGCTCTCGGGCACGCTGCACGACCGCAGCATTGTTTGCCGACTTGTGCGCGCCAAGCCGAACGAAGTTGCCGCCCGCTTTGATTCCCGCCGCACCGCGCGCGAACACGACGTTTGCCGCAAGTTGGCCCGGTGGTGCGCTGACAACTTCACCGCGCTCGAATCGCGCGACCCAACCTTGCCCGACACGGCGCATAACCGGCTTGCTGACAACTGGCGACCGCTCTTTGCGATTGCCGAGATTGCGGGTGAGGACTGGCCGCGCCGCGCCGCCGAGGCGTTCACCAAAGCCGTCGCCAAAGACGACACGGACGCCCACGGCACGGGCACAACTTTGCTGGCAGATATTCGCGAGACGTTCGACAAAGCTGCCGTTGACCGAATGCCCTCCGCCGATCTCGCTGAAGCGTTGGCCAAAATCGAAGGGCGACCGTGGGCGGAATTCGGCAAGACCAGCAAGCCGATCTCCGCGAACCAACTGGCGAAACTCTTGCGCCGGTTCGGCGTGACTTCCGAAAACCTCCGCCACGGTTCCGAAGTGCTCAAAGGCTACTTCATCGAACGCTTCGCCGAAGCGTTTGAAAGATTTTTGCCGCCCGTGGAGCTTCCCAACCGCTACGCCGCTACAAGCCCCGTAAACATTGGCGATGCTTCACTTTCCGAAACGCTACATCCCGCACCTTGTAGCGTTCCCGAAAACGCCATTCCGATCAATAAAGACGGCCCTTGTAGCGGTGTAGCGTTTCCAAACCCCCAACCCGCCCCAAATGAACTCTTGTTTTGAGCTATGAACCCCGCACCGCCCGACCTATTCCACCGCGCCCGCGCCCTTGGTTTGATCCTTGAACCCCGCGGCGACCGCCTCGTCGTGCGACCGGCAGACAAGTGCCCGCCCGATCTCGCCGGGTTATTCCGCGAGACCAAGCTCGCCCTGCTCGCATGGTTAAACGCGCCGCCGTGCCCCGGTTGGCGTGCCGTGCCCCCCGCCGATCTCGCGTTGACCGCGGCGCCGCCGCACCGCGCGACCGTGTTTGCCCATTACCTCGCCCGCCAAGGTGGCGACCGCCCCGGCCCGTTCCGCGACTGGCTGGCCGCGCGGGAAGCCGCCCACGTCGCCGCCCACGGCTGGCCCGATGCCCTCGCTCGCCTCGCCGCCGCGCGCGACGCCGCGTGCTGGCAACTTGGACGCGATGAAACCGCCGCCGCCGAACTCCTCGAAACCCTCCAGCAAGCCGCCGATGAATTCCCCCGCTGAAAACCCCACCGCTCTCCGCCAGCGCCACGCCGCCGAATGGCGCGCCCTCGCCGATGAAGCCCACGCGAACGCGCAAGCCCTGCTCCATCTCGCCGCCGAACTCCGCCGCCGCGCCGACTACTGGCTCGACGGCCCCGAACCCCCAACCCCAACCCAACCCACCCATGAAAACCCGAACCAAAAAGACCCAACCCGCGCCCGATGAACTCACCGCGGCCATCGCCGCCGCAATGGAGCAAACCCCTCCGCCACGCCATGCGGTAGAACGCCCCGCAATCGCCCCACGTTGACCGCTGGCGCGTGAAACCGTCTTGCCCCTGCCCCCGGGGCCTGCTTTTTCTCGCGTAGGTTCTTCCCAAGCGTGCCGCCGCGCGGGTTAAAGCACTACAACCCAAACCTAGCGTCAGAAAGCTTTCATCTTTTACGCCGTTTCCGAAGCAAATCCCATGAGTGAAGAAACCTTACCCCGCGCGCGCGAGGCCTCCGGCGTGCCCGTTCACTGCTCGTTTACAGAGCTGGCCGACGTGACAACACTTGTCGCAAACCCGCGCAACCCAACAAACATCCTGACCGGCAGATTGCGAGGCTCGCGAAGGCGATTCGGCATCAGGGCTGGCGCGCGCCCTGCTTGGAATCCGCGACACCATCTGGTCAACGACCACCATCCCCGAAACCACCCGCCGCGAAATCCTGACCACCCTTTCCGAACTGCCCGTTGAAGATTACGTCACCGCCAGTGCCCCTGCTGACGATGGCGAACGCCAACCGATGCCGAGCATTTCACCCCGCGAGGCTCAGAAAATCCTCAACGATGAATGAAGGGAAAGCTCTTGCCCACGGGAACAAAAGCGGCAAAGGATGAAGAGAAGGCAATTGAATCTTTATGAACGTCGTCGCCGCCTGTCCACATTGTGCGGGTCAAATTACTCTGTCGCCGGACCACAGTGGGCAGACCGTAAATTGCCCGCACTGCGCCCAACAATTCATCGGGCCGGAAATCTCCGTGCCGGTAGCGAAGGTTGTTTCCGCGAACCTCGTCTCGTGCGCTGACTGTGGCCAGTCAATCAGTCGCAACGCCCCCGTTTGCCCGCACTGCGGCGCACCGCGGCAACAAACCCCGCCCGAAACTCCGCCTCCCCTCCCCCCGCCAATCGAGCAGAAACGGACTGCTCAAGAGGAGACGTTGTATTCGGACGAAGACGTTTCTGTGACAACAACACGTGTGATCATTCTCGGGACGACCTACGCGCTGCGAAATGTCACGTCAGTGAGAATGGGATTCACGCCACCCAATACCGTCTGGGGGTGGGGTTTCATTTCTCTGGGGGTTATCCTCGCCTTGCCTGCACTTGGTGACCTTAAGCAAGGCGTTAGGGTAGATTTACCCCTCATTATGGCAGCTGCGATTATTGGTGGGGCCACACTGCACATCCGAAGCTTAAAAACTTTCCACCACCTTATCATCGCAAGCTCATCGGGTGAGGCCAAAGCACTCTCGTCGTACGACGCGGCATACATCGCGCGCGTCGTGGCCAGCGTCAACGAAGCGATTGTGAAGTATCGCTGAGAGTGAAAGTTCGGGATGCCGCCCAAAAATCGGAGTGGTCAACAGCAACCGTAGTTTAAGTCCCCGCTAATGGCGGACAAGGGCTTCGTTGACACTGTTCACAATGCGTTCGATGTATGACCCGTCTTCAGCGGTGAGGACGTTTGATTCACCGGATGCAGTGGAAATGATGATGAAGTATTTGGTCTTGAGGCCGCGGTATTCTCGCACCGCAATAAAAACGATCACGCCCGCGATGGCGAGAAATCCAACTCCCGTCCAAAAATCTTGGAACAGTTTTGAGATTGCCGCGACGGAAGCAACCAAACCAAAAAAGCCGAAGATAACGGCACAACTTTCGCTGGGTTCCTTCGCTCCCATTTTTACCGAGGTAATGTTCCGCACCGCGTAAGTCGTCCCGCGAATGATCAATCGCGAGGAAGTCACTGAAACATTGTCGTCTGAGAAAATGAGCTCTTCGGGCGGATTGTTGGCGCTCATAATGTTTTCTTTTTTCGTTTGAAGTGTGACCCCACAATGCTGCGTCTGCCCTCTCGCCGCCAGCAAGGACAATCCGCCACCACGTTGACCACCATCGCACCACCTGCGGACCGCGCAAAAACCGCTGTGCCAGATTGTGCCACTTTTTGTGCCACTTTCATCCGTGGAACCCTCCACCCTGATTCCACACTCAAAACCCGATTCCGACCAATAAAAACAAGGTCAAAACTACTGTTTGATGAATTGAGAAGAAACCCCCTGAAACCGGCCAAAATAGAATTTTAAGTCCTGTGCGTCTGCCATTTCGCCATGCCGGCATTTGCGGTGTTCCGCGACTGGACGCGGAGGAAAAAACGCGCTTCTGACCTTGCTGGAGCTGGATTCCAGGAGCGTTGGGACGGTCAAAATCACGCGCCGTTTCTACCAGACGCACGCCGCGCGCCGCAAGCAACCGATTCGCGGCGAAGTTTCGCGGGGCGCAGCTTGACACTGCCATCAGGGCGGCGATGTCGGCCGCTACGAAAACAGCGACCTCCACGCGCTGCGAATTCTCGCGATGGAACCCACCACCGACCGCCAGCGCGGCGCCAATTCCGGCCGCCTCTTTTTCAATCACGCCAACGAGCGCCTCCGCATTCTCGGCGAAATTCCCGTGCGCAAATTCTCCGCCGACGGACAGCAACCGCGCGATCCTGATGAGCAGCCCGACACCAGCTTCCTCGCAAAAATTCCCGCCGACACCGCGTTCACGTTTCAGACCCTCGACCGCCGCGGTCTGCTCCTGAACACCTCGCAGACGTGGCACCAACTTCGTCCCGGCGAAATTCGCCACGACTGCGGCGGCTGCCACGCCCACAGCCAGCAGCCCACCGATTTTTCGCTGACCGCCGCCGCGCGCCCCGATTATCCCGTCTGGGATTTGATCAACACCACGCCGCTCCTCACGACCAAGCCGCGCGATGAATCCGGGGAAAAATGGGACACCGCCGACACCACCGGCCTGCGTCTCGACAAGGGCGGCGCGCACGACGTCGAATACTGGCGCGACATCAAGCCCATCCTCGAACGCAGTGGCGCCGCGTGCCACTCCGCGAAAGCCGGCGGCGAAGCCGCGGGCAAGCTCGATCTCGACGCCGACGACCAGCTCGTGCCGCGCGAAAACTCCGGCAAATTCCCCGGCACCTACTTCCGCCTCGCCCTCGATGAGCGCGCGCAATTCGGCCACCAGCCCGTCGGCTACGATTCGTGGGGCTACCCGAACGCGTCGCGCTACGTTCGCAAACTGCAATCGCGCCGCTCGCTCCTCGTGTGGAAAATTTTCGGCGAACGCCTCGACGGTTTCACCAACGACGATCATCCCTCCGAGCCGGAACCCGGCGCCGGTTACTTCGCGCAAAAAGGCCAGCGCGTCCCCACCGACAAAGCCCGCTCGCGTTACGACCTCGATTTTCTCGGCAAACAAATGCCCCCGCCCGACGCCGTCAGCGGCGCCCACAACCCCCCCGACGGCCGCGCCATCAAAGTCGCCCCGCTCACCGACGAGGACCGCCTCACGCTCGTCCGCTGGATTGATCTCGGCTGCCCCATCGACCTCGATCATGCCGCCGTCCTCGCGGGCCAGCGCGGCCGCGGCTGGTTCCTCGACGACCTCCGCCCCACGCTCACCCTCACCGCGCCCGCCGTCGGCGCGAACGCGACCTTCTCCCGCATTCTCCTCGGGGCGCACGATTTCTACAGCGGCCTCGCCCCCGCGAGCCTCACCGTGACCGCCGACTTCCCGATCAACGGCCACGCCCCCGGCGAAAACCTCGCGCCCCATTTCCAGCCGCAATCCCAAGGCGTGTGGGAACTCACACTCACGCAAAATCCCGCGCCCCGCGCGCGCGCCAACCTCGTCGTCTCCGTGAAAGACAAACAAGGCAACCTCACCCGCATCGAACGCGCCTTCTCCGTCGGCCCCCGCAAACAAGCCGCGCTCCCCTGACCTTTGTGGAATCCCTGACCCTTGTAGGAGCCGACGTGAGGAGGCTCCAACTTTTCCCCGGTCGCGAATCATCCTCCCACCCCGCGATGCAACGCCGCGCCCCACCCGAAAACTCTCAGCCGTGACGATGCCGTTGGCGGACCGCCGCCGTCTCGGCGGCTCGCGGCGTGGGCGGTCCGGCGCGGCCATTGACGCACTCACTTTGGTTCCCCATTCCGTGACACGTTTGCGCAACAACCAAAGCTCGCAGCAGCCCCGTTCGGACGGGGTGAGCCGCCGGGACGGCGGCGCTACGACGGCATGGTTTCGGTTTAACGTCTGGGAATCCACGGGGGCGCGCGAACCGCGGGCTGGCTCGAACCGGGCGTGCCGAAGGTGCGGTGGGGTGTGATTAAAATTGGGTGCGCGCCCCCACGACCGTGGCGCGGACTTCCCAGGCTGCGGTGGCGGGGTTTCGGAAAATCTGTTCACGGGTTGGTTCAACCCGTATTTTTTCACCATGGATTTCGCGGCGAATTTGGAATCGGTGCGGGGCCGCATCGCGGCGGCGTGCGCTCGGGCGGGGCGCGATCCGGCGACGGTGACGCTCGTGGCGGTGAGCAAGAATCATCCGCCGGAAGCGGTGCGCGCGCTGGCGGAGTTGGGCGTGACGGTGTTCGGCGAGAACCGCGTGCAGGAGGCGAAGGCAAAGGTGCCGTTGTCACCGGGGAAATTGCGCTGGCATTTGATCGGACATTTGCAGTCGAACAAGTGCCGCGACGCGGTGCAGTTGTTCGAGCTGATTGAGAGCGTGGACAGTCTGGCGCTGGCCGAGGAGTTGCAAAAATGGGCGGACAAGGCGGCGAAGACGCTGCCGATTTTGCTCGAGGTGAATGTGGCGGGTGAGTCGAGCAAGTTCGGGTATCGGCCGGAGTTGCTGCTCGCGGATTTGGAGCGGATCAATGCGCTGACGAAACTGGAGATTCACGGGTTGATGACGGTGGCGCCGTGGAGTTTGGAGCCGGAGAAGGTGCGGCCGGTTTTCCGGCGGCTGCGGGAGTTGCGGACGGAATGCGAGCAGCGGCTGGGCGCGCCGCTGCCGCATTTGAGCATGGGGATGAGCGGGGATTTCGAGGTGGCGATCGCGGAAGGCGCGACGATCGTGCGGATCGGGACGGCGCTGTTCGGTCCGCGCGCGGCGGGGCGTAAGGCGGTGGCGGCGCTGGCGGAGGAGGACGGGATTGGTTGAGCGGAACGCAATTTCCGAAACCGGAATCTGCCCGCGGAAAACGCGGCCTGACACAGAAAACGAAAGGCGGGGCGTTTCCGTTTTCGGGTTGGAGCCACGGTGGGTTGCGGTCGGATGGGAGGGAGCGTTTTACCGCGGGGCAGCGCGGATTTCGCGCGGTTTTGGGATATTTCCTTTATTTCCGAAACGGCGCGGCTAGCGTTCGGGCATGGGTTTGAGCGTGGAAATGTATAAGCACGAGATGGCCGAGTCGCAGCGGAATTACGAGCGGCACATCGTGTGTCTGGACAAGACGCCGGATGAATTCCAGACATCGGTGACGTCGCTGATGGACAAGGCGATCAAGGCTTACGAGAACCGCGGCCCCGGCCTGCGCCACGGCATCGCGCTGGACAAGCAGTTGACGATCATCCTCAGCCAAACGACGGGCGAACGGCCGATGTGCGGGATTTATTTCAACCTCTCGTCGCCGTATCAGAAAAAGGCGGCGGCCAAGGCGGCCAAGGCGGCGGACAGCGGAGCTTGAGTGTCCGCGGCGTGGGTGGGGCGGCCGCCGGGGAACGGGCGGGACGGGCGAAGCGGAGTTATTCGGCGCGGACTTCGTCGCCGACTTGAAGCTCGCCCAGGATGATGTCGGCGGCGACGTTGGTGCCGCTGGCTTCGTTGGAGGTGCGAATTTGCCCGACTTTTTCGGCGGCGCGATAGATGGCGAAGCGTTGGCCGGATTTCGGCAGGCGGGCCGTGCCGAAGTCGAGGATGACGTAGCGCAACTGGGCATTCACCAAGGCGATTTTACCCATGACTTGCGCTGCCGGAGTGGCGGTCCCTTGGTTCAGCGACGCCCGGCGGACGCTTTCGGTGACGGCACCAAGATCGTCGGGAGAGGCGGTTCGGGTATTTTTGCAGCCCAGAGCCAGCCCTGCACAGAGGAGTATCAACCAAGCGGTTCGCACGGGCGCATTTAAGTTGAGGTACCCCCCGGTCGTCAACTGACAAGACGGCGGCGCTATTTTTTGCCGTCGGGTTTGGCGAGAAACGCGGCGACTTTTTCCCAGCGTCGATTCCAGTCAGCCCACGCGGCTTCCCAGGCTTCGCCGGTGAATTTGGCGCGGCTGGCGGGGAGTCGTTCGCGATAGGTGGCGGCTTCTTTGGCGAGCGGTTGGCGGTCGTGCCATTCCAGCAGGGCCTCCAAAAGACAAAGGCGGTTTTCGGGAAAATCCGCGCCGAGTTCGCAGGCGCGGAGCAGGTGCTGCCGGGCGCGGCCGCGGCTGCCAATGCTCGTGGGCCAGCCGGGGGCCTGTTGGTACAACTGGCCGAGGTGCCGCTCGGGCGCGGCGTGTTCGACGGTGGCGTCGAGTTCGCTGGCGCGCTTGAATTCGCGCTCCATCTCGCCGACGAGACGCAGCGCACCGAGGGTTTTGGTGCGGGCGAGCTGGCCGAGGTTTAAGCCCAGAAACAAATGCGCGGACGCGAGCGCGGGATTCCGCTCGATGATTTGGCGGCAAACATTGATGCCCTCGACGGCCAGCGCGGCGCGCTCGGTGTCGGCGGTCGAGAATTCGGCGCGGTCGAAGCAGGCTTTGGCGAGTTGCACGCCGGAGTCCGCGTTGTCCGGGGTTTGGGCGTGGCGCTGGCGGGCCTGCACGAGGAGACGTTGGGAACGTTCGAGGAAACGGGCCGCGTCACCGGAGCCTTCGGCGCGCGCGGCGCTGGCGGCGAGATGCACCAGGATCGCTACCAGCGCCACGAATCGCCCGAACGCGTCAAGTGGCGGCCCACTGGCCCGGCGGCGAGGAACCGTTTTGCTGGCGGGTGAAGTCTCCATGTGGGTGCTGCTGGCGCGCGGGAATAAAGGGTTGCCACCCCCGACTCCGTGCCTATAGTCCGCCAATGCGTCTAGTTCGCAATTTTTCCGCTGTTACTATTCTCGGTTTGCTCGCCGCCATTTCACTGGTGGGGTGTTCCGGGATCAATGCGACCCAGAGTATTTCGCCGCTGAATTTTTTGCTGCCCGGCTTCATTCGGGCGACTCCCCCGGCTCCGCCGCAAGTGCCTGTGGGAAATGTTGTTGAAGTGTTGGTTTAAGTTGATTTAAGTTGATTCTATGCGTTTTCCACTGGCCCTGACCGTCAAGATTGCCAAGCACATCGTCAAGCACAAGCTGGCGCGGACGCCCAAGTTCGCGATGGTTTTGCAATTGGAACCGCTCCACACGTGCAATCTGACCTGCACGGGTTGCGGCCGCATCCGCGAGTATTCCACCTCGCTCAAGGACATGGTTCCGCTGGAGCAATGCCTCGCCGCCGCCGTCGATTGCGATGCGCCGATGGTGTCCATCTGCGGGGGGGAGCCGCTGATTTATCCGAAGATCGAGGAACTCGTCGCCGGCCTGCGCGCGCAGGGCCGCATCATTTACATCTGCACCAACGCCACGTTCATGCGGAAGAAGATGCGCGACTACATGGCCGCCGTTTTCACCCCGGAGATGGAAACGAAGCTCG
>JAYVOY010000515.1:0-3888 GCA_043757645.1 Verrucomicrobiota bacterium | reverse complement strand
TTGCGGACACTGACTTCGATGGGATTTTCCTGCGCCGGATAAATGTGAACGAAGCGCGGATGCACCGCCTCGATCCACTGCGAGCGGCTCACCGGCTCCAGCGTCGCGCGCTCGACAATGAGCGCGGGATAATCAATCGCCGCGAGCGGCACGACCCGCGTGTCCGTCGCGAGGTCGGCGATGAGATCATCGTCGGCGCTGGGCTTCTTCTTCGCGCCACCGCCGGCGCCGTCGGGCGCGGTGGGGATTTTGATTTGGCGAATCGGCTTGGCGCGCACCTTGGTCGAAACGGCGAGTTGATGCCACGCGAGATCGAACGTCGGCGTGAACGGCGCGGTTGCGGTGAGTTCCATCTCGATGGGCGTGAAGCGATTGGTCGCGGAGTTGAATTGCGTCCACGCCAGCGGCCGCCGCACGCTTGGTCCCTTCGCGCCGCCCGTCACGGCGATCTCAAGACTCAAGCGCGCGAGATCATCGTCCGCCGCCGGTTGATGCAGCCGCGCCAGCCACGTCACGCGATAACGCCCCGCGGGAAGCGGCTGCGCCGCGACGGCCATCCGATTCGTGCCCTGCATCGCGCTGAGATCGATCGCGAGCGCCTTCTTTGATTCGGCCACCGGATGCGCCACGACCTCGCCGCCGGGATTGGATTTGTGAAACAGCACGACAGTCGCGCCGCGCGAGTCCGCCGCAACGCCTGCGGGCGCGGGCGCGGCGGCGGTGGCAACCGCGCGCAGCAACGCCGCGACGAGGAGGAACGCCGTTCGCAGACGTGGACCGGGCAGCGAATGAGAGAGAGAGCGCATGAGGAAAATCGTGTTAACGACAAAAACTTCTCCGCGCCCTTCCCGTCTCTGCGGTGCGAAACCGGAAATGCGACACCACAAAGGCGGGAAGGTCGCAGAGAGAAAACTGGGAGGAAGAGTCGGAAGCAGTCCCGCTCCGAAAATTTCGCCCGCCCAGCACGGGCACAAGCGCGGGCGTTGAAAATATGGACGGGTAAAACATTGGCGCGAATGGGTGCCAGTTCGCCACGCCGTGCGCCAGCGAAAGGCGGCGGATGAAAATCGTGGGGGCGCATCTGAGATTTTCGAATGCAGTTTGGAAATCTCATTGGCACCCGCCGGAAACGGTGACTGTGCCATTGGCGGAGCGCCGCCGTCCCGGCGGCTCCCGGCGTGGGAAGTCCGCGAGGGCAATTCACACTTCAGCTTTTGGTTCACCATGCAGCGAATATTTTGAGCGGCGGAAAATGCGCGCCGCCGCCCCGTTTGGACGGTGTGAGCCGCCGAGACGGCGGCGCTCCTACCCACCGCATCGTTACGGCTCAGGCGAATTCGCTTCGTTGCGCTTTGTTACATTGAATGCCCGTAAACATTGAATTGTTTTCGCATCGGCAAAAATGAGTCGCCGAAAGCAGGCGCCATAAAACGAAGCTCAAGTGTCAGGAATTGTCAGGAAAACCGACGCGCGTGGTGGTCGCGAATCTGGATTTGGTTTCGCGCCGGATGCCTTCCACGTTTCCGGGGGCATCTGATACCCACTGCCGAAAATGTCCGGTATAACCCGTGGTGGTAGGGCGCGCAGTCCGCTGCGCGCCGTTCGCTCACCCACCGCGTCCGGTGCTGCCGGCGCCCCGGCGGGCAGAGGACTGCCCGCCCTACCAGCGTGCTACCGAAGTTCACCAGAAGTTGGTATGACACCCACGCGCGCCGACGGCAGAAACCCGGTGCCGACTCGACGGCAACCACGGGAGCCGTCGCTTGCAACTCCGCCGGTTCAGCGTTCACCGCCCACACCCATTTCCGCGAGCCGCGCCCGTAAATTGATAATCGCCACCGCCTCGGTCCGGTCGTTCATCACGTAGGAATGCGTGCCCGGATGCACCACGAACAGCCGTTCCAGTTTCAAATCATTCTGCGCGACGTGCATGGATTTCGTCAGGGATGGCGCGTCGCCGTACTTGAACTCGAACCCGTATTTGCGGCCCTGCCACAGCACCAACAAATCCAACTCCGCGCCCCCGTGCGTCGCCCAGAAATAGGCGTCGCGGTCGCCCGTCAGGCTCAAGACCTGTTCGAGTGCAAAACCCTCCCACGACGCGCCGAGCTTCGGGTGCGCCTCCAAATCGGCGAACGCCTCCTGCCGCATCAGGCAGTGCAACAGCCCGGAATCCCGCAGATAAATCTTCGGTGCCTTCACCTGCCGTTTGCCCACGTTTTCATGCCACGGGGCCAATTGCCGCACCATGAAAGTCGCGGTCAGCAGGTCCAGATACTTGCGCATCGTCGGTTCCGATGCGCCCAGCGAACGCGCCAGTTCCGAACCTTTCCACACCTGCGCGTGGTAGTGCGTCAGCATCGTCCAGAAACGCCGCAGCGCCGTCGCCGCGATGGTGATGCCCAGTTGCGGCATGTCGCGCTCCAGCAGCGTGCGCACGAAATTCTCCTGCCATTCCCGGCTCGCCGCGTCCGACTCCGCCAGATACGCCAGCGGAAATCCGCCCCGCCACCAGAGCTTCCGCCACTCGTCCACGCCCACTTCCGCCAGACTGAAGCCCGCCACATCCACCAGTGCCACCCGACCCGCCAACGATTCGGACACCCCGCGCACCACTTCCGGCGACGCGCTGCCCGTCAGGAGAAACCGCGCCCTCACCGGCTTGCGGTCCGCCAGCACCCGGAGCAACGCGAACAACTCCGGCTTCCGCTGCACCTCATCGAGCACCACCAATCCCGCCAATCGCTCCAAAGCCACCTTCGGTTCCGCCAATCGCGCCAGTGCATCCACGTCCTCCAAGTCAAAGAAATGACTCGGCTGCTCGGCGGCGATTTCCCGCGCCAGCGTCGTCTTGCCCACTTGCCTTGGTCCCAGCACGGAAACCACTGGAAAGCGCCTCAGCAGCGCGCGGATCGTGGCGAGATAATGTTTTCGCGTAATCATGCTTAAAATGACTTCCTTGAATATTAAAAGGTGCCGTTTGGAATTTCAAGGATGCTGGTTATCCCATTGATTTGCGGAGTGTTGCGCGCCGGAAAAATGGTGACACCAACCGCGAACGATCTCCCTTCCCGCGGGCGCATCTCAGTTTCTTGCAAGGCTGTTCTTGCATCTGAGCGCGTCCCGCCCGGCCGAGGCACGCCAGCCAAGGGCAAGAAACTGAGCTGCGCCCCTCGCCCGGTCGCGGCCAGCCAGCACTTGCGCTTTCACCCGATGGTCACCGGCATGAGGGTCATCGTGTCGTTGCCGAAAATATCTATCACCTTCACGGCGACGGTGTAGCGGCCGGGCTTGGCGTAGGTGTGCGCCACGCTTTTCAATTCCAGTTCGCGGTTCTGGCGCGTGCGGAAGCTTTGCCATTCGTTCTCGAAGATGTAGGCGCCGGTCCAGCGTTCTTCAAAATTCTCCGGGAGCAACGCCAGTTCCGCCTTGTCGCCGGTGATGCCCGCGCCCTGCTCGACCTTGATGATTTCCTTCCGGCTCTCGTAATCGAAATCCACCGCCCAGTAATCCACCCAGTCCGTCCATTGCTTCGTGAGCACATCGCGGGTGATGACGCCGTGCTTGTCCTTGCTCAATTTGATGAGCTTGCCCTGCTCGCAGGTGACTTCGCTTTTGCCTTCCTTCAATTCGGCGGCGATGGAATCCGCCACGCCTTGCGAGTAATAGACGGAGAAATCCGTCAGCTCCACGGCGAGGATCAACTCGTCCTTTGTAGGAGACGACGTGAGGAGTCTCTGACTTTTCCCCGAGGAAGTTTGAGACTCGTTACCTCGTCTCCTACCACCGTAACGCGGCGTCACTTCGATGTAGGCCAGATCGTGAAAGCGCACCTGGCCGCGTTCCACGGCGCGCTTGTCGAACACTTCCGGCGGGATGATGCGCAAC
>JAYVOY010000514.1:0-3896 GCA_043757645.1 Verrucomicrobiota bacterium | reverse complement strand
AATTGAATTCAGCGACAAAGCTCATGCGGTCAAACACTCGTCCGGGAATCCGAACCGCGCGACGCTAAACAACGCGAACCTGTGGTCAAGCGACGGGGCGGACCACGAAGAATGTTGCGAGCATTTCCAGTTCTTTGCGAACCGTTTGGAAATCTCATTAGCACCCGGCTTCAGCCGTAATGCCTTTCGGGAATTCCAGATGGCGCGGCGGGGCTGAAGTCCCGCAGGGACGACCGACAATAGCCCAGCGTTTCAACGCTGGGCGGGCGGTGCCGGGGGGAGCGAGTCCCGCAGGGACGGCAGAAAAAACGGCGGCCAGTGGTGGCTGGGTTCTTTCGTCCCTCCGGGACTCCCGTGCGTTGGCCCGCCCCGCCCAGCGTTGAAACGCTGGGCTATTTTCCCTCAGTCCCTCCGGGACAAAGCCAGCGAATTCCCGAAAGGCATTAGCTTTAGCCGGGTGTCTGGGACGGCGAATGAGACCAACCGCTTTAGCGGTTTCCAGTCTTGCTCTCGTGGCTGACAGCTCCGCCAAAGCCGTTGAAACGGCTGCCCGATTCGCTTCCCCGGCAACACCCGGCTGAAGCCGGGTGCTAATGAGAAGTGCATTAAACTGAGATGCGCCCCCGTGAACGAGAATGCGCAATACTGCTTTGGAAACCCGCGCGGGCTGTGGCTAAATCAAGCCGTGTCGCCACCGACGAAATACACCTTTGGCCGCTCCCGCCGCAGCTCCGGCGGCGGGTTCCATTGGTTCCTTGTGCTCGTCGTCCTCGGCGTGGTGGTGTGGATTATTTGGGATTACTCGCACGAAACCGGCGCCAACCGCACCGCCACCAAGCCCGCACGAAAGGAAAATCCCGGTGCAATCAACCAGAGGAAAAATCCCGCCCCCCCCGAGCCGCCGCCGTTCCTCGGCGCGAGCGTGACACTCCCCGACGGCGGCAAAACCCCGCCGCCGCGCGTCGCCATTTCCTCCAATCTCTACACGCTCGCCGGCCGCACGAATGCCGCGCCTGACTTCGGCAACACCCCCGCGGCAACGCCCGCACCGCCGTCCGTGCCCGCGCCCGACGGCATTCGCTTCATCATCCACCCGCCGCTCACCAATTCGTTGCCGCCCAACCACAGCACGGCCAAAACCAACTCCACCCGGCAAATTCTCGAAGCCCAAATCGCCCTCGCGCGCCGCGGCATTTCCTCCGGCTCCATCGACGGCCACCTCGGCGCGCAAACCCGCGCCGCCATTAAGAATTTTCAACGCCTCGAAAATCTCCCGCCAACCGGCGAACTCGACGACGCCACGCAAGCCCGCCTCGCACTCGACGTGCCCCACTTTGCCACCTACATCCTCACCGCCGAAGACCTCGCGCGCCTCCAACCGCTCGGCCACACCTGGCTCACCAAGTCGCAACAAACCCGGCTCGATTACGAAAACGCGCTCGAACTCGTCGCCGAAAAGTTTCATTCGCACCCCGGTTTCATCCGCCAGTTGAACCCGGCCATCGACTGGCGCACCGTGCCCGCCGGCACGGAATTGAAGGTCCCCAACGTCGCGCCCCCCACCACGCGTGAGAAAGCCGCCTACGTCCGCATCCTGCTCGCGCAACGCCAGCTCGAGGTTTACAACTCGCGCTCGAACCTCATCGCGCACTTCCCGTGCAGCATCGCGCGCCTCGCGGAGAAGCGCCCCGTCGGCGAACTCCACGTCACCCGCGCCGCGCCGAATCCAACTTATCTTTTCAATCCGGACATTTTTCCCGAGTCGGAAGAAGCCCAGCAAATCGGACGAAAACTCACCCTTCCCCCCGGCCCCAACAATCCCGTCGGCACCGTTTGGATCGGCCTCGATCGTCCCGGCTACGGCATCCACGGCACGCCGCGCCCCGAGGATGTCGGCCGCACCGAATCCCACGGCTGCTTCCGCCTCGCCAACTGGAACGCCGAACTCCTCCTCAAACTCGTCAAAGTCGGCACCCCCGTTTTCGTCGAGCCGTGACGCCGCCTCGCCTCGCGCCTGGTAGGAGTCGAGGTGACGAGACTCTAACTTCCCCCCCAGCGGATGGGGAAGTCCGCGCCACCGCACCCACTTTTGATCACACCCGCCGCGCGCCGCGCCCAAGATAATATCGTGCTATCGCTTCCTACCCTGTTACGGTCGCGGGCCATTTATGCCATTTCGAACCCTTGGCCTTGACGCCAAAATTTTGCAGGCCGTGCAGGACGCCGGTTACACCGAGCCGACGCCCATCCAGATCGCCGCCATTCCGCCGATCATCGCGGGCCACGATCTCATCGGCATCGCGCAAACAGGCACGGGGAAAACCGCGGCGTTCACGCTGCCGATTCTCACGAAGCTCGCGGCGCAAGCCGGCGGCGCGCGGCGTGGGACCAAGGTCTTGATCATGGCCCCGACGCGCGAACTCGTCGTGCAGATCGAGGAGAACGTGAAGGCGTACGCGAAACACATGCCCGTCTCGGTCGCGACGGTTTTCGGTGGCGTCGGCGAGCAGCCGCAAATTCGCGCGCTGCGCTCGGGCACGGATGTCGTCATCGCGTGTCCGGGGCGGCTGCTCGATTTGATGGGCCAGCGCTGCACGGATTTTTCGCAGTTGCAATTTCTCGTGCTCGACGAGGCCGACCGGATGCTCGACATGGGGTTCCTCCCGTCCATCCGGCGCGTCGTGCAACAACTGCCGCGGCAGCGCCAGACCTTGATGTTTTCCGCCACGCTCTCGAAAGAGATTGAAGCGCTCACGCACGAGTTCCAACACGCGCCGAAGATCGTGCAAATCGGCCGCCGCGCGAATCCCGCCGAGACCGTCACGCAGCTCGTGTATGAAATTCCCAAACACCTGAAACCCGCGCTGCTGCTGCATCTGCTGCGCGATCCGCAGCTGAACATGGTGCTCGTCTTCTCACGGATGAAACACAGCGCCGACCGCGTCGCGCGGCAGCTCGAACAGAATGGCATTCGCACCGCGACGCTGCACTCGAACCGCTCGCAGAATCAGCGGTTGAAGGCGTTGAAGGATTTTAAATCCGGCATCGTGCGCGTGCTCGTGGCGACGGACATCGCGGCGCGCGGCATCGATGTGGACGGCATTTCGCACGTGGTGAATTACGACTTCCCGATGCAGGCCGAAGACTACGTCCACCGCATCGGGCGCACGGGCCGCGCGCACGCGGTGGGCGACGCGATCAGCTTCGTGACGCAGGAAGACCTCGGCGAATTGCGCGCGCTCGAGCGCTTCATCGGCCGCGGCATCGTGCGGAAAAAGGCGGAGGGATTTAATTACTCCGCCGCCGCGCCACCGTACAATCCGGCGGAAAACGAACGGCGCTTTTCGCAGCCGCAACCAGGGCGTGGCCGCCCGCAACGCGCTGGCCAACCACAGTGGTCGGGGCAACCGCAGCGTTCCGGCCAGCCGCAGCGACCAAGCCAGCCGCAGCGTTCCGGTCAATCCGGCCCGCCCCAACACGGCGGCCAGCCGCGGCAGGAACGCTCGGGACCGCGCCCTGGGCAGCGGTAAAAATTGCGAGCATTGCGTTGGGAGTTCCACGTTTGCGCGGCCCCGCGCGAGACGTGGCCCGAACCGCCGGGAGGCGCAACCGAGCAACCGAGGGACCGCCGCCGTCTCGGCGGCCCACGGCGTGAGCGGGTCGCGCCAGCAACTCTCTCGCAATTTTTTTTGGTTCATTTTTCAGTGAACCGATTGTGCAACAGAAAATGCGCGCCCCGTCCCGTTTGGACGATTTGAGCCGCCGAGACGGCGGCGGTCCGCCCATTGCATCGTTACGGCTATAGCAATTAACAATAACATAGGCACATATTGGCGATAAAAAGGAAGGGATTGGCGGCGGTGGGGAGGTCTTTGCGGAGGCGGGTCTTGAGGGTG
>JAYVOY010000513.1:0-3897 GCA_043757645.1 Verrucomicrobiota bacterium | reverse complement strand
TCGCACAGATGCGACCCGAGCACGATCATGTCCTCGCCGCCGGCGCGCGCGTCCTGCTTGCCGTGCGCGCGGATTTCGAGCAACTCGCCGAGCAGCCCGGCGTCAAGCTGCTGCTTGAGGTGAACGACGTTCGGGGCCAGCCGCATCTGGTGCGCGACGGCGATGCGCCGGCCACGTTGCTCGGCGGTCGCGAGCAATTCATCCGCCTCGGCGAGCGTGGGCGTGAAGGGCTTCTCGGTGTAGAGATGCGCGCCCGCCAGCAACGCGGCCATCCCCATCGCGTGGCGTTGATCGCTGTGCCGCGGGGCGACGCTGACGAAGTGCGGTTTCTCCGTGGCGAGCAACTCGCGGAAGTCCGCGTATTGGCGCGGCGCCTTGATGCGCGCCGCGGCCTTCGCGCGCCCCGCCTCATCGGGGTCAGCCACGGCCACCACCTCGACCTCGGGCCGGCCGGAGAACGCGATGTCCATTCCGTGGCCGTAATCGCCGCGCCCGGTGTGGCCGAAAACGGCGGCGCGAAGTTTCTGGGTGGCAGCGGCGGCGGGTTCGGCGGCGGTGGAAAAATGCGGCCAGGCCGCGGCCGCGAGGCAGCCCGTGGAGACCGTGAGAAACTCGCGGCGGGAGAGATTTCGAGAAGTCATAATTGCGAAGTTGGCGGATGAACAAAAATTGGTTTCGCGAAGGTAGGTGGCGAAAATCAATTCCGCAATCCGCGGGGAATTCAGCCGCGTCGCTCTCGGAATACAGCAATAAAACCCGCCCTCTCATTAGCACCCGGCTTCAGCCGGGTGAAAGGCGCGTATCGAAAAGAGAACCGCTTCAGCGGTTTTCCGAGCGACGGGAAAACCGCTGAAGCGGTTGGATCGATTTCCTGATCCGGGTCACCCGGCTGAAGCCGGGTGCTAATGAGAGGGGAATTCAACACACACAAAATCAAACGGTGTCCATCCCCCGACATCGTCGCCGCGTGAACAATCGCGGGAGGCCCGCGTCGTAAACGGGCTGCGCGAAACCCTTTGAATCATTGAACTTTTTCCCACGGACCCCAACCGTCCGCCCGCGCCTGCCAATCACTAATTACTAATCACTTTTCCCCACCTTCCCGTGCCGCCGCTCCCAAAACTCCCCGCCCTTTTCGCCCTTCTCGCCTTCTCGCTGGTTTCCGCCGCGCGCGCGCAATCGCCCGACCTCACCGCCGCCACGCCCCTCGCCGCGCGGCCGGGCGCGGTGACGACCATCATCTGGCAGGGCGCGAATTTGCTCGGCCCGCTCTCGTTGTGGACCTCGTTCGGCGCGACCAACGCGTGGGAACCTCCGGCGCTCGGCAAGGACGGCAAGCCCGTCGCGCCGGATGGAAAAAGACTCGCCGGCAAACTGCGCGTGCCCGCAGAGGCGCCGCTGGGCGTGGGTTTCGTGCGCGTAACGACGGAGAATGGCCTCTCCGGCCCGTGCTTTTTTTTGGTCGATGATTTGCCCGTGATCGAGCGCGCGCGTGGCAACGATTCACCTGCGAAAGCGCAGGCGCTCAAGCTGCCCGTCGCCGTCGAGGGAAACACCGAGGCGGGCAAGGCGGACTATTTTCAATTCGAGTTACAAGCCGGCGAAAGCGTGTCCGTGGAAGTGTTCGCCGCGCGCCTGCTCTCGAAGTGCGACCCGACGCTGCGCCTGCTCGACGCGCGCGGCGCCGAACTCGCCTTCGCCGATGACACCCCCGGTTTTGTTGGCGATTGCTGGCTGCGGTATCGCGCGGCGACGGCCGGGCCGGTGATTCTCGAAGTGCGCGACGCCTCGTGGCTCGGTGGCGCGGATCGGCGCTATCACGTGCGCGTCGGCGATTTCCCGCTGGTCGCCACCGCGTTCCCGCCCGCGGGCGCGCCGGGTGCGACACTCGAGGCGCGGGCGATTGGTGGTGTGGCGGACGCGATACATTTCAAAACCGTTGTTCCAAAAATTCCCGGCGAAGTGGCCTCCGTTCCCATCCGTTTCGCCGCGGGAAAACCCGCTGCGTTCGTGCCGGTGCGCGCCGAAGCACTGCCAATCCAACTCGAACAAGAACCGAACGACACGCCCGCCCAAGCGCTCGCAGTGCGCGCGCCGGTGGCGATTTACGGAACCCTCGGCCGTCCCGGCGACCGCGATGTGTTTCAGCTCGCGGTGAAAAAAGACGAGCGCTTCACGCTCACGCCGATCACGCGCAGCCTCGGTTCTCCAGCGTTGCTCTATCTCGCGGTGGAGGATGAAAAAGGCGCGCTGCTCGCGGCGAACGACACCGCCAACACGCAGCCGAGTCTCGAAACGCCGCTCACGTTTCGCGCGACTGCCGAGGGCCATTGCCGCATTTTCATCGGCGAATTGACGCGGCGCGGCGGGCCGGAGTTTACCTATGGGCTGCGCGTCGAGGCGGCGGACCGCGGCTTCGAGCTGGCGCTCGCGGGCGATCGTTTCGCGGCGGCGCTCGGCGGCAGTTTCACCGTCAAGGTCACCGCGCAGCGCCGCAACGTCAGCGGCCCGATCACGCTGGCGCTGGCGAGCGGCGATGAGCGCGCGTTGCCCGCGGGATTCACGGTCGAGGAGCACGTGATTGAAAAGGGGAAAAACGAAACCCAACTCAAAATCACCGCGCCCGCGGATGTGCCCGCGGGAACGATTTTCAATCTTGCGATTGTGGGGCGCGGACTTGAGGGCACCAACGAAGTTTCCGCCCGCGCGCGTCCGCCCGCGCCGAATCCGGCGAATGCCAAGGATCCCGCGCTCGCGCTGCTCGGGTTGCCGAGCATTCCGCGGCTGCTGCGCGAGACCATCGCGGTCGGCGTCGGCGTGAAGGTGGCGGATTTCTTCACGATCAGCGTGCCCGCCGGGCCGGTGGGCTTGGCGCGCGTGGTGGGCAAAGGCTCGTTTGTCGTGAGCCAAAAACCGCTCGCGAAAGATTTCACGTCGCTCGTGAAATTGAGTTTCGAGGGCTTGCCAAAGGGTGTGACCGTCGCGGTGCAAACGCCGAAAGCAACGAAGACGGGCGTGGCGGATTTTCGTTGCGACCTCACGGGACCGGCGGACGCGCCCGCAGGCGACAAGAGCTTCACGATCATCGCGACGGCGGAGCACAAGGGCGTCACGAAGGATGTGAGGCTCACCAACATGGTGCTGCGCGCGGTCGAGCCGCTGGCCCTCGCGGCGAAGGCCGTGGGCGCGCTCAAGCCTGGCGGCAAACAAAAGTTGCACGTGACCGTCACGCGTCTCGGCGACGCGGCGGACGCGGCGGCGGTGGCGGTGCGTATCACCAAATGGCCGCGCGGTATTATCGGGCCGGAGACCGCGACCATTGCCGCAAACCAAACCACCTCGGAACTCGAACTCTCCGCGGACGCCACGCTCGCGCCTGGCAAGCTCGAAGGCCTCGTGCTCGTCGCCACCACCAAGCTCAAAGGTCAGGAAGTGAAAGTGGAGAGCGCGCTGGTCGTGCTCGAAGTGGTGAAGTGATTTTCGGCGGCGTGACGGAGTATGGAGTCCCGGCTTTAGCCGGTGGGACGTGCGTCATCGGTGAGGCGCTGAGAATTAGCCGTAACGATGCAATGGGCGGACCGCCGCCGTCTCGGCGGCTCACGGCGTGGGAAAGTCTGAGGGGGCAAATGGTCCGCGAGCTTTTGGCTCACTATTCAGTGAGCATTTTGGACTGCGGAAAATCCGCGCTTTCACCCCGTTTGGACGGTGTGAGCCGCCGAGACGGCGGCGGTCCGACTGCATCGTTACGGCTCAGTCCCTCCGGGACAAAGCCAGCGAATTCCCGCAAGGCATTAGGCTTAACCTGAACATTTCATAGGCGACTGGAAGGCAGGATTTTTTGGCGCAAAATTTCCGGGATCGATCCTCCAGGGAGTCGGAAGGGCTGGCCAAGGGCTC
>JAYVOY010000512.1:0-3901 GCA_043757645.1 Verrucomicrobiota bacterium | reverse complement strand
GACTGTTGGAAGCTCATTTTCCAGTTGTGCGTAAAATGCCTGTAAACATTGGGTCTTCTGAGGTTTTAGCTGGAATGTGAACTATCCGGGCTAAAGGCGGGACTCCGTGCCCGCCCGCCGCGAAACCCACCCGCGCCCCTCAAGCATCCCTTCCGTCCCGCCGATGCTTCCCGGAGTATGTCTTCATTTGTCTATGTCGCCCGGGAGGCCAGCAGCGGTCGCGAGATTCGCAATTCCGTCGAAGCCTCCTCCGAGGCCGCCGCGATTGCCGCGCTGCTCAACCGCAATTTGCTCGTCGTCAGCATCGCCGAGAAAGCCAGCAAGCGCACCAAGTCCAACTCCGGCTCGATCGCCCTCGCCGACCTGGTCGTCTTCACGCGCCAACTCGCGACGATGATCGACGCCGGCCTCGCGATGGTGCAATCCCTCCAGGCGCTCGCCGAACAGACCACGAACAAGGCCATGCGCGACGTCATCCGCGACGTGTGCAACAAAGTCGAAGGCGGCGACAGCTTCTCCGAGGCCTTGCGACGTCACCCGAAAGTTTTCGACCGCCTCTACTCCTCGATGGTCGATGCCGGTGAAAAAGGCGGCATGCTCGCGGAGATTCTCGCCCGCCTCGCGACCTTCTTGGAAAACCGCGCGCGGATGAACAAGAAGATCAAGTCCGCCATGATGTACCCGACCGTCGTCACCGTGGTCGCGATCAGCATCACCATTTTTCTGCTCATCAAAGTCGTGCCCGTGTTCGGCGAGATTTTCTCCGGCTTCGGCGCGAAACTTCCCGCGCCCACGCAGTTCCTCATCGACACGAGCGACTTCGTGAAAAAGTGGTTCATCCTCATGTTCCTCGGCGGTGGCGGACTGGTTTACGGATTGCTCAACTACATCAAAACCCCCGGTGGCAAGGCCCGCTGGGACGACATTCGCATCAAGCTCCCCATCTTCGGCCAGATCGCGCACAAGATTGTCCTCGCCCGGTTCGCGCGCACGCTCTCCTCGATGGTCCGCAGCGGCGTGCCGATCCTCGAAGTCCTCAACATCGTCGCCAACACCAGCGGCCACTCCGGCATGGAAAAAGCCATCCGCGCCGCCGCCGCCGAAATCGAGCGCGGCGAGGGCCTCTCCACCTCGCTCGCCAAAAACCCGATCTTCCCGACCATGATCATCCGCATGATGACCGCCGGTGAACAGACCGGCAAAATCGATCAAATGCTCGAGCGCGTCGCCGACTTCCTCGACGAGGAAATCGACACCACGCTCTCCGGCCTCACGTCATTGATCGAACCGCTCCTCATCGTGTTCCTCGGTGTCGTCGTCGGCGGCATCGTGATCGCGATGTTCCTGCCCATCTTCAAGATGAGCGAGATCATCAATCCGGGGAAGTGAGCGCGCGTTTGGCGGCGGGCTGAACAACGCCGTAGTCGTCAGCCACAGTGTCTTTTCGCCGAGCCCCCTGTGGCTGCTGCGACGATGGATTCGCGAGAGACACTTGGTTTCCGACAGCGGTCTCCCAGCCGGAGACCGACTCACATGGGCAACATCCAGATCGTCTTGGCGACTTTCGCCAATTCGCCCTGCCGCTTTGCAATCGTCTCCTCCGTCCAGGCGGTGAATCGGCCCAAGTCCTTTGAGGTGCGATATTGGGATTGCGCATACACCGATTGCTTCTGCGCAAAAGCGGCGTTGCCCGCTTCCTTCCCATTCAATCCGCGTTCCAATAACGAATAGTTTCCGACCCGCTCGAAACTACGCTCGTGCGCCTCGAGACTGAAATGCTCCCAATCGGCCTCGCCCGGATTTTCTGGCAGGATGTGCTCGACCGTGGCGCTCATCCCTTCGTCTGTGATGTCAGCACCGCTGAGTTGTTTTTCAATTTTCGCGAGAAGATACCGCAACCGCTTTCCGGACGTGCTCCTATTCCGCAGCCGAAGAGCCATGAAATCCGCCTCGAACTCGTTATCGGGGATGTAGATCGGCCGCAGCGCCTGCCGCACAGCCGCAAGCGATGTTGCGGTGCGGCGGCGGACTTCCAAGGCCGCCCGGTTGTAAATTTCTTCCAGAATGTGGGTGCTGCGCCGGCCCACGCCGTTGAACCTTACCGACACCACCGCGCAATAGCGGAGAATTTCCACCAAGTCCTGCGGAGCAGTAAACGAGTCCTTCGCGGCAAGGACGAGCGGCGTGAACTGGGACACGCTAAAAAGGTTGAGCACGCGCACTTGGTCGCGTGCGCCCTGATAATCCAGCCAGAACTGGCTGGAGAAATCGCCAAGTGCTTCGAACCACGCCGCATCTTTTTCCAGGCGATCAAGCAGCGCGAAGGCTTGGTCCAGCGTCGTCACATCCCGCTTGATGGTTTTGAAGAGCTGCTTCTGGCGCACGTATTCCCGGTGAGAGTTCAGGTGGTGACGCAGGAAATCCGGAAAACTGGCAATTCCCACACGGGCCGTGATTCGCGCCCACTGCCGGAGGACTGGATCCATTTGCGACCTGCTGAGGCGATCCGCCAGCGCCAGCAGGTAGTTCTTGAGAAGGTCCGTCTCCGTCAACTCCAGGCCGCGGGCGTTGAGCGTTTCGAAAACCGTGTAGGCACTCAACTGGTCCTGCACCCGCACGCTGATGAAGACAAGCCGCTCCGTGACGATTTCGCTGACGAAGCCCGCGACCTCCTCGCCTTTCTTCCTCCGAGAGAACTTCTCCTGCACCTTGCGCTTGAAAAACAGAAAACAGTCCCAGAGCAGTTTCTCCGAGTCGCGGAGTCCTCGGACGCCGCCCTGCGGCGGTTTGCGCTGGGCGAGGTTCAACTGGAAGAAATCATCGTCGTTAGCATTGAGCTTCAATTTGGGTGTGATGCGCAGACTCGACGGGTCTTTTGCGCCCAGATAGCTGCTTTCGAGCAGCGTGGCGCGCTCCTTGTTCGCCGTCGCATCCACGCCCTCACTTGCAAGACCGTAGAGATAATCCACGCAGGCTAGGATCAGGATGCTCAGCGTCGCCATTCTCTGCTGGCCGTCGATGACGCGGAATTGCTTGCGCGCGCCACTCTCCAGCACAATCGCGCCCATGTAGTGGTCTTCGCGATTCGCCTCGATGGTGGTGAGGTCTTCCCACAAATCTTCCCAATGCTCCTCCTTCCACGAATAATCGCGCTGATAAGGCGGAACGCTGTAGCTCTTGCCGTTGCTGAGGAGCTCTTTCAAGTCCTCGGTGTCGGTGTTTAGAAGGGTGCTGCGGGCCATATTGGCGGGAAGTTTACTCGCTTGATGGAAGAAAAACAGTTTTTGCCACGCGAAACTCCCCACTCAGTACCGTCGGCAACAAAAAGTGGTGAGGGCTAGCGGGAAAGTGCCGGAATGCTTGGTGCTTAACGGCGCTGCAAATGGCAGCTGTGTCGCGTCATTTCGGAGCCGACTGCGGCACCGTTGGTTTTCCGATCGATTCCGTGCGCCGCTGGTTTCGAACGGAGGCCGTGGTGGTTGGATGAGTCATCGGGCAAGTCCTCAAGTACACCCTCCGTGTTCTCACTGCGACCGCCCGAACTTCTTCTCCAACTCGCGGAAGTTCATCGCGATCATTGTCGGGCGGCCGTGGGGGGAGGTGGGGGGCATCGTGCGGCGGCGGAGATCGGCCACGAGATTTTCCAGCTCGGGACCGGCGAGCGGATCGTTCGCCTTCACCTCCGGCCATCGTACCACGGCTGGCAGGCCTCGCGGTTGCGGAGCGTGCGGCGCGGCATGAGCGCGCCGCGCAGCAGGAAGCGCGCGTATTCCCAGGACGAATAGAGGTGCAGTTTGCGCGCGGAGGTGAGCAGCGGGTGCCGGTGGAGGATGAGCAGTTTTTTGTCCCGGCTGCGCGCGTGTTTCCGGAGGCGCTCGAACAAATCAATTTCCTCGGAGAC
>JAYVOY010000511.1:0-14718 GCA_043757645.1 Verrucomicrobiota bacterium | reverse complement strand
TGTCGGGATACCACGCGGGCCAGCGCGCGGTGCCGCGACGCCAGCCGAAGTCCGCGCCGGGGACGACGTGGAGGACGCGGTTGGGCATGTACCACGGGGTGCCAATGTCCCATTCCATGTCGGCATCGAAGGTGAAGAGGTCGCCCTGTTGGTTGAAGGCGAGGTCGAGGGGATTGCGCAGGCCGCCGGCCCAGAGTTGCACTTCGGAGCCGTCGGGTTTCAGGCGAAGGATGTGGCCGGCGGGGAGGGTGACGTCGCCGTCGAACATGGAGGCGTCCCACGGGCAGGGGAGGAGGCGGTCGTGGGCGTAATTGCGGAGGGGCGAGTTGGTGGAAATGTTTTTCGGCAGGCGAACGTTGTTGCCGTGCGCGATCCAGAGCCAGCCGTCGGGGCCGAGCTTGATGTGATTGCGTCCGTGGCCGACGCCGCCCTCGGTGCGGAGGAGTTCGGTGATTTCGTCGAATTGATCTTTGCCCTGGGTGTCGCGGAGGCGCACGAGGGCCTTGGTGTTGTTGGCGTTGGCGTAGAGCGCGCCGAGGGCGTAGAGGAGTCCGCGGCATTCGAGGAGGGTGTCGTTGATGACCTCGACTTGCGTGACACGCGTGGCGTCGAGGGAGAGGCGGAGCAGGCCGCGTTTTTCGCGCGCGAGGGTGAGGCGGCCCTTGGGGTCGAAGGCGAGGGCGATCCACGAGCCTTCGTTGGTTTGCGCGGAGCGGATGAGTTCGACCTTGAAACCGGGGAGCGTGGTGAAGGTCGCGGGGTCGGTGGCTGGCGCGGAGCCGGAGGCGAGTTTCCAACTGTTGTAGGCGTCGAGGGCGCGCTTGGGGTCGAAGGGATTGGCGGCGGGATTGGCGTTGGCGGGGGCGAGGGTGCGGGCGGGGAACCACGCGGTGGGGGCGTGCGTGGGCGCACTCGTGACGGGCGGAGCGCCGGGCGCGGAAAGAAGGGGCGGAAGCGAAGGCGCGGCGGTGGTGGCGGACCAGGTGGCGTCGGAAGGGAGCCAGGTTTGGCGGGCGAGGTCGGCGTTGAGTTCGAGGAGGAGGGCGACGGTGGGGAGGTTGGTGGCGTTGAGGACGCGGACGAGGAGGATGTTGTTGGTCGCGGGTTTGATGCGCGCGGTGAGGTCGAAGGTGGCGGCTTTGGCGCTGCCGGAGAATTCGCCGAGGCGCGCGCCGTTGAGCCAGATTTCCGCGGCGCCGTCGGTCGCGCCGAGGAGGATGGATTTGAGGAGCGTGGCGGGCGCGGAGAATTCGCGGCGGACGAAGAGGGCTTGGTTGGTGCGCGCGTCGGTGGCGGTGATCCACTCGGGGACGGGCGGGGCGTTGACGATTTGCGCGCGGGCGTGGGGCGTGGCGAGGAGGGCCGCGAAAATGAGGAGGAGGATTGAGTGGAGAAGGGAGCGCGGTTTCATGGGAGCGCGGCAATTAATGCGGCGGGCGGCGGAGATGGCAAGTGGGGAAGCGCCGGGGGAAAGGGGGATTTTCACAAAATCATGGGGCACAAAATCATGAGGCGGCGGAGGCGCGGGGCGTGGAGTGCGCGCGCCGGGAAAAAGTTTTTGGACGCGATTGACGTGATTGACGCGGATGGTGCGGATGAAAACGTTGCCGCGCGGTGGCGACACGCACTGGGTCGGAGAGGTCAACCCGTTGCGGAGCGACGGTCGCGGGCGTTTTCTTTTTCCGCGTTATCCGCGTTATCCGCGGTTCAATTTCCGTTCTCGCGGTTGGCGGATTTCAGCGGGGTGTCGGCGGCGGCGCGGCAGGCGTCGGCGACCTGGGCGAGGGTTTCGAGGAAGGCGTCGTGCCCGGCGGCGGGCACGGTGGCGAGGACGGTTTCCTGAAGTTCGAGGGCGATTTCGCGAAGCTCGGCGAACTTCGTTTTGCCGGCGGGTTTGAGGCGGATGCGGTAGGCGCGGCGGTCGGTCTCGTGGGGTTTGCGCGCGAGCCAGCCGGCGGTTTCCATGCGTTCGAGGAGCGAGGCGATGGTGTTGGGATCGCTGCTCATCAGGTGCGTGAGTTCGCGCTGGGTGATGCCGCGGACGTCGCTCTCGTGCAACGTGCGGAGGACGGTGAATTGATCGGGCGTCGCGCCGCGGACGGCGATGCGGCGGCGGAAGGCCTGGTTGAGTCCGTACCACGCGCGGCGCAGCAGGACGGGCAGGCGGCGGCGCTCGGCGGGCGCGGCGGGTTTTGGCGGGGCGGGCGGCGGGCTGGATTTTTTGGGCATGAAAACAGGGGCGGGAAAATGATACGTGTAGGTATTATTTTCTTTGCAAAGCCGCGTGACGTGTAGAATGCTCGGCGCGTCCTTGAAAGAAAATTTGTTTTGGGTTTCCGGTTTCTTTGTTAGCAATCATCCGAATTGACCACGCCGAACAACACCTCAGTCATGAAAGCTTTCCTCCCCCATTTTTCGCTCGCGGTGGCGCTCCTGCTCAACGCGGCGGCCGCGCCGAAGCTCGCGGCGGCCACGACGGGCTGGCTCAGTTGGCGCGGGCCGGCGCAGAACGGCACGTCCACCGAAACCGGCCTGCCGGACAAGGTCGTGACGAAGGAGGCGCTTTGGACGGCAAGTTTTCCGGGGCAATCCACGCCGGTGGTCGCGAATGGAAAGGTGTACCTCGTCGGCTATCTCGGCGACGGGCCGGACTTGCAGGAGGGCGTCGCGTGCTTCGACGCGGAGACGGGCGCGAAGTTGTGGGAGCAGCGCCACAGCGATTTTTTGAGCGACACGATTTATCTGCGCTACGCGACGTCCAGCCCGACGATCGATCCGGAGACGGGGAATGTTTACATGCAGGGCACGCAGGGGATTCTCGCGGCGTTCACCGCGGACGGGAAGCCGCTGTGGTCGCACTCGATGATGGAGAAGTTCGGGCGGCTCACGTTTCCGAATTCGCGCACGGCCTCGCCGCTGATTGACGGCGATCTCCTGATCACGCGCGGCATCATGGCGAACTGGGGCGCGCAGGGTCCGGCGGGGGATCGCTTCTACGCGTTCGACAAGAAGACCGGCGAACTCGTGTGGGCGTCGGCAACGGGCGAGCGGCCGCGCGACAACTCATTTTCGCATCCGTATCTGACTTGGTACAAGGGAATGCGCGTGTTCATCACGGCGACGGGCGATGGCAATATTTTCTGCGCGAACGCGCGCACGGGCGAACCGCTCTGGAGGATTCCGCTGTTCAAGGCGGGCATCAACGCGACGGTCGTGGTTCACAACAACGACAAGCTTGTGGCGATTTACGGCACGCCTTACGAACCCGGTCAGATGGTCTGCCTGAAAATTCCCGACGTGCTCCCGACGCATCCGACGAACGCGCCGGTGGTGGTCGAGCGGCAGGCGGCGGAACTGTGGTTCACGGGGGAAATTTCCACCTCGACGAGTTCGCCGATTTTGGTGGGTGATCGCGTTTACGTCGTCGCGGAAAAGGGCGACCTCTGCTGCGTCGATGTGACGAACGGGAAAGTTCTCTGGCGTTTGAAAATCGGCATCGAGCAGCGCAACGCGTGCCCGCTTTACGCCGATGGAAAACTTTACGTGCCGATGCTGGACGATCCCGCGTCGAAGGCTTCGGGCGAAGGCGAGGCCGGTGCGACGGGCGCGTTTTACATCATCAAACCGTCCGACCAAAAAGGGGAAATTCTCAGCCACATCGCGCTTGAGGGCCGCTGCTTCGGCACGCCGGTCGCCTATAACGGCAAGGTGTACGTGCAGACCACGCGCAAACTTTATTGCTTCGGCAAGCAGGGCAACAACCCCGGCCTGCCCGCCGCGTCCGAGCCGGAGAAATGGCCCGCGCCCGGTGCCGCCGCGCAGTTGCAGGCGATTCCGTCCGAGGTGTTGCTGCATCCCGGCGAGAGCGCTTCGTTCCGCGTGCGCAAACTGGATGCGAAGGGTTTCTTGGTCGAAGACGTGGCGGATCAAAAGACGATCACGTGGACCAATTACATTCCGCCGACGGCGAAAGTTCGCGCGTTGATGCGCGGCACGTTCAACGCCGACGGCAAGCTCGTGGCGGCGGCCGATCCCGAGCCGTCCGCGGGCGCGTATCTGGCGACGCTGGGCGATTTGCGGGGTGTCATCCGGGGACGTGTGCTGCCGGCGCTGCCGATCAAGCAGGACTTCGAGTCGTTCAAGGTCACCGAAAAACACGAGACCGAGGAGGGCGTGCTGTTCGCGTATCCGCCGCTGTCGTGGATTGGCGCGCGGTTCAAGTTTGAGGTGCGCGAGAAGGACGGAAACAAGGCGCTGACGAAGACGATCGACAACAAGTTTTTCCAGCGCGGCACGGTGTTCATTGGGGACGCGGACATGAAGAATTACACGATCCAGGCGGATGTTTTCAGCGATGGCAACAAACGCAAAATGTCCGAGGTCGGCGTGATTTGTCAGCGGTATTTGATCGTGCTCAAGGGCAATGACCAGAAGCTCGAGATCAACTCGAATCTCGAACGGCTGCGCGTCCCGGCGGTCGATGATCCGTCGAACTTCAAATGGGCCGCCAACACGTGGTATCGCCTCAAGGCGCGCGTCGATATTGCGGCGGATGGCTCGGGCGTGGTCCGCGCGAAGGCGTGGAAACGCGACGAAGCCGAGCCGGAGAAGTGGACGCTCGAAGTCCCGCACAAGCACGCGCACACGAGCGGTTCGCCGGGCTTGTATGGTTTCGCGCCGCAGGAAATGCGCGTGTACATCGACAACATCAACGTCACGCAAAACTGAGTGACGCCGCGCCACGAACCGCAAAATTGAATTTCAAATCCTCGCGTTCCCTTTAGCAAAACTCCCGAATGAAAACACTGCCCCTCGTCACTGCGGCGCTCGCCGCCGCCGGATTGATTACTTGGACTGGTTGCGAGCCGAAGCTCGACAGCTCGAAGTCGCCCTCCGACTCGCCGCCGGTCGTGAAGGCATCGAAAACGCCCACGCCCGCGGCTCCGGCTGCTGCCGCGCCGGCCGCCGGTTCCGCCGCGCCCGCTGTGGCAGCGGCTCCGACAGCTCCCGCCGCCGCGTCCGCCGTCGTCGCGCAAGCAGTTGGCGCGGACTGGCCGCAGTGGGGTGGCAACGATCCGGGTCGCAACATGTATTCGCCCGCGAAGGGTTTGCCCGACAAGTTCGAGCCGGGCAAACGCAAGGCGGGCACGGAGGAAATCGATGTGGCCACGGCGAAGAATTTGAAGTGGGCGGCGAAGCTCGGCTCGCAAAGCTACGGCAACGCGACCATCGCGGGCGGCCGCGTTTTTGTTGGCACCAACAACGATTCGCCGCGCGATCCGCAGCATCAGGGTGATCGCAGCATCCTGATGGTTTTCGATGAGAAGACCGGCGATTTTCTCTGGCAGTTGGTCGTGCCGAAGCTCGCGTCCGGCAAGGTGAATGACTGGGAAAATCTCGGCCTGCTTTCCGCACCGACGGTCGAGGGCGAACGCGTTTACATTGTCACGAGCCGTTGCGAGGTGCTGTGCCTCTCGGTTCACGGACTTGCGAAAGGCAACGTCGGACCGTTCACCGACGAGGGCGGTTACATCGCCGGCCCCGGCAAACCGAAGGTCACGCCCGGCCCGAAGGACGCGGACATCATCTGGCGCTACGACATGATGGATGAGCTGGGCGTGTTCCCGCACAACGCGTCGAACTGCTCGGTGTTGATCGTGGGCGACACGGTTTATGTCTGCACCTCGAACGGACAGGACTGGACGCACTCGAATATTCCCTCGCCGCTGTCCCCGAGTCTCGTCGCGCTCGACAAGAAAACCGGCGCGCTCGTGGGCGAGGATGAAGCGAAAATCGGGCCGCGCATTTTCCACGGCCAGTGGAGTTCGCCCTCGACGGGCAAGGTCAACGGCAAGGATTTGGTGTTCTTCGGCGGTGGCGACGGGCTTTGCTACGCGTTCGATTCCAAGCCGGTGAAAGAGGGCGACAGCAGCTTCCTCAAGAAGGTCTGGTGGTATGACTGCAACCCGCCCGAGTATAAGGTGAAGGACGGCAAGCCGATCAAATACCCCGCGGCGGACGGCCCGAGCGAGGTGAACTCGACGCCGGTGTTTTACAAAAACCGCGTGTACGTCGCGACCGGTCAAGACCCCGAGCACGGCGAAGGCATCGGGATGTTGACGTGCATCGACGCGACCAAAACCGGGGACCTCACGAAGACCGGCGCGCTGTGGAAGTACGACAAAATTCACCGCAGCATCTCGACCGTGTCGATCGATCCTGAGTCGGGGTTGCTGTTCGTCGGCGACTTCTCGGGTTTTGTGCATTGCCTCGATGCGGAGACGGGCAAGCTCTACTGGGTCCACGACATGAAGGCGCACATGTGGGGCAGCACGCTCGTCGCGGACGGCAAGGTGTACGTGGGCGACGAAGATGGCGATGTCGTCGTGCTCGCTGTGTCAAAGGAGAAAAAACTTCTCAGCGAGGTGAATCTCGGCGCGCCCGTTTACTCGACGCCGGTCGTGGCGAACGGCGTGGTCTATATCGCCAGCAACACGCATCTCTTCGCGTTTCACGATGCCGCGAAAGCCAATCCACCGAAGCCGTAAGCCGCTCCCCGCGGCTGTGCCGCCGGTCCGGCAACTCTGGCATCCCGACGTGCCCGGTCCCCTGTGGAACGGAACCCGCCGGGTGCCGCGCCGCCAGATCGAGGCCTACTGCCGCGTCGTCGCGCGGACAAGGTGCTTGGTTCCCAAACGTAACCGCCAGAGTGCTGTCGAGAGGAGCGGTGGAGTATGAAGCAAGACACCGTTGAGTGGGTTCGGTTCGCGGAAGAAAGTTTCAGCGTGGCTGATTTTTTAGTGAAGACCCGCACTCGCCGTTCGCTGAACAACATCATTTGCTTTCACAGCCAGCAGTGCGTGGAGAGATATATCAAGGGCCGGTTGGCGGAGGGTGGTGCCAACTCACGCAAGAATTCCAATCTGATTAACCTCTTCAATAAGTCACTGGCCTTGGAGCCATCGTGGACTCGGCTCCTCGATTCTGTGACCGCACTGAAATCGTACACCGCAGACTTTCTTTATCCCGGCCACGTTACCACCCGCGAAGACGCACGCGCCGCCGTTAAAATCTGCCGCGCCTTCCGCAAAGAAGCCCGCGTCGCCCTCGGCCTCGCGGCCAAATAATTTCGCTCTGATCCAATTCAACTCATCCCCAAACACCCCATGCCCATCCCCACCGTTGCCCCCGAACTCGTCGCCAAGGCCAGGGCCGAACTCGACGCCCACCTGCGCGAAATCATCCACTGGCATTTCAGCCCCGAGACCGGCTGCCCCTACTGGCTCGACTGGACCGCGAAGAATTTCGATCCGCGCAAGGAGATCATGAGGATCGAGGATCTGCTCAAGTTCCCCCACTTCGCCGACGAATCCCTGCGCGACCTCCAGCCCGAGGTCTGGGTGCCCGCGCAATTCAAGGGGAAGCCGTTCAACATCTTCGAGACCGGCGGCACCACCGGCATGCCCAAGCAGCGCATCGGCTGGAACGACTACAAGGTCGATTACTCCGAGTTCAGCGACAAAATTTCCGACGCGCATTTCCCGCGCGGTGGCGCGTGGCTGATGATGGGACCGACCGGCCCGCGCCGCCTGCGCCTCGCCATCGAGCACCTTGCCAACGTGCGCGGCAGCTCGTGCTACTTCATCGACCTCGACCCGCGCTTCGTGAAAAAGCTCATCACGAACAAGCAGTTCGACGTGGCCAAGCAATACATGGCGCACGTCGTCGATCAGGCCGAGATGATCCTCAAGCACCGCAAAGTCAGCGGCCTCTTCACCACGCCGAAACTCCTCGAAGCCATCGCCGAAAAAATCAACCTCTGGGACGCGGGCATCCGCGGCGTGTTCTGCGGCGGCACCTCGATGAAACCGCAGGAAGTGCGCTTCATCGTCGAGGAACTCCTCGAGAACCGCATCGGCTTCTACCCGACCTACGGCAACACGCTCATGGGTCTCGCCGCCAGCGTGCCGCTCCAGCCCGAGGACAATTTCAGCGTGACCTATTACGCGCCCCAACCGCGCGCCGTCCTGCGCGTCGTCAATCCGAATAAGACCGACGAAACCGTCGCGTACGACACGTGGGGCCGCGTCGAGCTGACCACGCTGACGAAGGAGTTTTTCGTCCCTCGCTTCCTCGAACGCGACGAAGTCATCCGCCGCGCCCCGCGCCCGCCCTACGCCTGGGACGGCGTCGGCGACGTGCGTCCGTTTGGGGCGATGGAGAAGAACATCGTCGAGGGGGTTTACTAAAACGACTCCGTGGTGGGCAAGTGGGCAAATCCCACTTGCCCACTTTATCCAACGCTCCTAATTTCGCGCCATGATCACCGGCGTCATCAAGAACCAGCAGTTTGAGATCGTGGCCCAGGGAATGGCGCCCGACGGCAAGAAGCGCCTCTCCCTCTCCAAGGCGCTCGCCGATGTCGGTGTGACCTTCAACATTTACGTCAACAAACTCGGCCAGATTGTCCTCGATCCGCAAAAGACCGTGCCGGCGCACGAGATGTGGGTGTTCAAAAACAAACCGGCGCTCGCCGCGCTCAAGCGCGGTCTCAAACAAGCGGCCAAGTCCAAGGGCGAGTATCTTGGCTCCTTCGCCAAGCACGCCGCCGATGAGTGATGAACCGGAAGCTGCTGTTCACACCGGAGGCCCGCGAGACGCTGGAGCGATTGCGAAAAAATCCCGCCAAAGCCGGCTTGTATCGGCAGTTGCTGAAAACTCTCGGGCTGCTGGAGACCAACCTGCGCCATCCCTCGCTCCACACGCATCCGTTCGAGAGCATCGCCGGGCCGAATGAGGAAAAGATTTTTGAAGCCTACGCGCAGAACAACACGCCCGGCGCTTACCGCGTGTTCTTTTTTTACGGCCCGGACGAAAGCGAGAAGACCAAACGCATCCCCGTGCTGACGATCGTGGCGATAGTTCCTCATCCTTAGCTTTTTTTAGAAAACAATTCCACATGAGCAATTCACCACGCCACTGTTTCAGTCTCGTCAGCAGTCATCCCGCGCCTACCGCGGCGACGGCTGTTTGTGTTAAGTCGGCGCGACGATCCCGAATTTTCTCGCTGACATTTTCTAACACTTGAAGCCGCTCCGTTTCACCCGCACTTTCACCAGCAAATATGCATTCACCACCGACATTGGCCGCGAAATTGGGGACGACAACGCACCTCTCGCCTTTGCTCCGCAAGGCGCGTCGGCTGGGGTTGGATGGCGAGAAACTTCAAATCCTGGCGGTGCAACGCGGGTACGATCATTACACGCGGGGTGACGAACCGGAAACGCCCCTCGCGCCCGAATCAGAGTTGTCAAACGAGGAACTGGCCATCGCCCTTCTCTGTGTGGCGCTGCCCTACGATCCGCAGAGCATTCGCTGCGGCGCCGCGATGCTGGGGGCGGACGGGAACTCGGTGGAGACGCTTGTGCGCCAGACCATCCTGGAGCGCAGCGAGGTGCCCGTTCGTTATGTCGCCTTGGCGGGGCGCAAATTTGAGCCGGAGAATCCTTTCTGGATCAAACTCTTGTCGTTGTTGCCCCCAGTTCCGATTCGCGACAAAGGCGTCCTTCCGGCCCCAACGCTCTTTGTCGCACCGACAGGGAGCGAAACCTTGATCCAGTGGACTCGCCCTCGTTCGTGAGCGATGGGAATTAGACACCGCCGCTTTGATCACCATGCAAACTCCGACCTTTCTTGAATTAGCAGCGAAGATTCTCACCGAAGAGAAGCGCCCGCTGACGGCTGACGAGATTTGGCAAACTGCGGTGGCGAAGCAGTATGACAAATTGCTTTCAACGAAAGGCAAGACGCCGTGGGCTACGATGGCGGCGCAACTCTACGTTCAGGTCAGGGACGCGAAGGATTCGCCATTCATCAAAATCGGTACGCGGCCAACACGTTTTTTTCTCAAAGATTTAGTGAAAGGGACTGAACTGGACCTGCTGGCCCAAGTATCAGCGACGGCTCCGGTTTCCACCAAGGCGAGTTACAAGGAAAGCGACCTACATCCCTTTCTCGCTTACTATGCCAGCCTCTTTCTCAAAGCTCACACCAAGACGATTCAACATACCAAGTCGGACAAGAAGGAATTCGGCGAATGGGTTCATCCCGACATGGTGGGTTCCTATTTCCCATTGGAAGAGTGGAAATCGGAAGTCTATGACTTGAGTTCAGCCACGGGGAGTTTTCCGCTCAAGGTTTTCTCCTTTGAAATCAAAAAAGAACTGAACTTTGGCAATCTTCGCGAAGCCTTTTTTCAGACAGTCTCTAATTCCTCGTGGGCGCACGAGAGTTATCTGGTGGCGGCGGAGGTCTCCAACGACGAGGATTTTCGCGCCGAATTGCGCCGCCTGTCCACCTCGTTCGGTATTGGAGTGATTCGACTCGACGTCACTGACCCGGACGCTTCGGAGATTCTGTTCCCGCCGCAAACCCGCGAATACTTGGATTGGGAAACGATCAACAAGCTGACGATGAACCCCGATTTCCGGGAGTTTCTGAAGCGAGTGAAGACAGATATTTCCAGCAAGGAAGTTCGCAAAGAAAAGTACGACCGAGTTTTGGTCGTGGAAGATTTGGTAAAGACCATCAAGCAACCGAAATGATTTCTGCACTTTGATTCTTTGACTATGACCACCCTCCCCCACCTCCCCGCCCTCCGCCTCGGCCGCGCCTACGATTCCCTCGACAAAATCGAGATCAAAGACCACCGCACCGGCGAGGTCAAAGCCCTCGTCTCGCAGGTCAACGGCGGCATTGTGAAACGCGATCTTGCCAAGCTCGGCGGCGCGCGCGCGGCGTTGAGGAAATTCACCGTCGCGCAGTTGATGCAAATGAGCGCGCAGGCCGGCGAGGTGTTTTTGCACGGCTCCGTGCCCTTCGGCGACCGCGGCCACACGCAGTCCGCGCTGGATTACATCACGACCCTCAGCGCCACATCCGGCCTGCCGCACGTGATGGTGCGGCGCAACATGGCGAAGATTCACTACGCGCTCACGCATTTGCCGGAGGTGCTCAACGGCCTCTCGCGCGGCCTCGACCTGAGCATCATCGACCGCGGCTTCGGCGAGCAATTCGGCACCAAGCTGAGTTTCTTCCCGACGTGCCAGGCGCTCGGCCTCGTGATGCCGAGCAATTCGCCCGCGGTGAATTCCCTCTGGCTCCCGGCCATCGCGCTCCAGACGCCCGTGGTGATCAAGCCCGGCAAAGAGGAGCCGTGGACGCCCTATCGGCTCATCCAATCGTTCATCGCGGCGGGTGTGCCGGCAGAGGCGTTTGGATTTTATCCCACCGATCATGACGGCGCGGCGACGATCCTCAATTCCTGCGGTCGCGCGTTGATCTTCGGCGACAAAAACACGATGGCGCAATACGCGAACAATCCCGCGATCCAGCTTCACGGCCCCGGTTGGAGCAAGTTCGTCATCGGCGATGATTGCATCGAGAACTGGCGCGACTACCTCGACGTGATCGCCGGCGCGATCAGCGACAACGGCGGCCGCTCGTGCATCAATGCCTCCGCCGTCGTCGTGCCGAAATACGCCGCGGAAATCGCCGACGCCCTCGCGCAAAAACTCGGGCCAATCCAACCCACGCGCCCCGACGACGAGAACGCGCGCCTTTCCGGTTTCGCCAATGTGAAGATGGCCGACTTCATCGACGCGCAAATCGACGACGGGTTGAAGACCCCGGGAGCCATCGACGCGACCGCGAAATATCGCAACGGCCCGCGCAAGGCCGTGTTCGAGGGCGGCACCTACATGAGGCCGACCATCGTGCTCTGCGACAGCTTCGCGCACCCGCTCGCGAACAAGGAATTCCTCTGCCCCTACGCGAGCGTCGTCACGTGCCCGCAGAACGAGATGCTCCACAAGATCGGCTACACGCTGGCGTGCTCCGCGATCACAAAAGATCCCGCGTTCATCGCGGAACTCGAGGCGTTCGGCGAAATCGACCGGCTGAACATCGGCCCGGTTTCCACGATGAAGATTTCGTGGGACCAGCCGCACGAGGGCAACATGTTCGAGTTCCTCTGGAAGCGCCGCAGCATTGAGCGCGCGTGGTGACGCGGAAGTTTTTGAACCCCCGAAATTTCCGCACGTCCAAACGCGCCATGTCCGACGCCCCCGTTCATTACGAATCGCTGCCGCTCGTCGCCTTCGACAGCCAGCCGCGCACGCGAATCGTGTTCGGCAACCAGACCGTCGCGCGCGTGGGCGAACTGGCGCGCGAACTCGGCGGCACGCGCGTGCTCGTCGTGACCGACAAGGGCCTCGTCACCGCTGGCCACGCGGGCCGCGTCGAGCACGCGTTGCAGCAGGCTGGCCTCGGCGTGGTCGTCTTCGATGCCGTGCGCGAAAACCCCACCACGCTCGATGTCGATCGCTGTCTCGAAGTCGCGCGCCGCGCGGGCACGGACCTGATCGTCGGCGTCGGCGGCGGCAGTTCGATGGACACGGCGAAGGGCGCGAATTTTCTCCTGACCAACGGCGGACGAATGCAGGACTACTGGGGCGTCGGCAAGGCCAGGCAACCGATGCTGCCGTTGATCGCGATTCCCACCACCGCGGGCACCGGCAGCGAATGCCAGTCGTTCGCGTTGATCGCGGATGAAAAAACGCATCACAAAATGGCCTGCGGCGATCCCAAGGCCGCCGCGCGCGTGGCGATTCTTGACCCGACGCTGACCGTCTCGCAGCCGCCGCGCGTGACCGCTTGCACGGGCATCGACGCCATCACGCACGCGGTCGAGACCGCGGTGACGCGCAAGCGCAACGCGATGTCGGTGATGTATTCGCATCAAGCCTTCAAGCTGCTGAATCCCGCGTTGTCACTGGCGTTGCGCGAGCCGCTCGATCTCGACGCGCGCGGGCGGATGCTGCTCGGCGCGGCGCTGGCGGGGACGGCGATCGAGAACTCGATGCTCGGCGCGGCGCACTCCGCGGCGAACCCGCTCACCGCGCACTACGGCATCGTCCACGGCCACGCGGTCGGGGTGATGCTGCCGGCGGTGGTGCGTTTCAACGCGCACGATCCCGCGGCCCGCCGGGCCTACGCGGAACTCGCCTCCGCCGCGGAACTCGCGCACGTGCGCGACGGATTGACCGACGCGGTCGAGGCGTTGATCGCGCGTTTGGAGGCGTTGCTCAACGTCGCGCAAATCCCGCGCTCGCTCGCCGAATGCGGCGTGAAACCCGCGCTGATCGAAACGCTCGCCGCCGAGGCCGCGAAGCAATGGACCGCGACGTTCAATCCGCGCGCCGTCACCGCCGCGGACTTCGCGGAGCTTTATCACCGCGCCTTCGAGCCACGCGGGGCAGGGGACGGCTCGCGGTGATGGGCGCGCGGACCGCCGGCGTCTCGCCGGCTCGGCCCGTGAAACTATCGTGACGCTATCCATTGTCCGCGCTCGTCACCGGACCGCTGCCTTCCCGGCGGCTCGGACACGGATCGTCCGATGATCGTCGGCGCTGCTCAGTCGTTACGCCCGCCCCCGTTATTCGCTCGCCGTGAGCCGCCGGGACGGCGGCGCTACTGGGCCAATTCGCGGTGCGGTGAAATTGATTCGTTATGAAAACAAACTCAGCGCGGTTGTCTCTCTCTCTGGCCTTGTGGCTGGCCTCGCTTCCCGCGTGTTTCGGCTGGGATTACGAGGGCCACCATCTCATCAACCACACCGCCGTCGGCCTGCTGCCGACGAATTTCCCCGCGTTCGTCTCCACGCCGGAGGCGCGCGAACGCATCGCGTTTCTCGCGGGCGAACCGGACCGCTGGCGCAACACGCCCGATCTGCCGCTGCGCCATGGCAACGGCCCCGATCACTATTTCGATGTCGATGACCTCGCGCTGTACCGTCTCGAGCCGGCCGCGTTGAGCCACTTCCGCTACGAGTTCGCGGGCCAGCTCGCCGTCGCGCGCGCCACGGCGCCTGACAAATTTCCCGCGCTCAGTCCCACGCAGGACCGTGATCGCACGAAGGCGCAGATTGGTTTTCTCCCGTGGGCGATCACCGAGAATTACGCGAAATTGAAATCCGGTTTCTCCTACCTCAAAGCCTACGAACAAAGCGGCACGCCCGAGGAAGTCGCGAACGCGCGGCAGAACATCATCTACATCATGGGCGTGATGGGCCACTACGTCGGCGACCTCACGCAGCCGCTGCACACGACGAAAAACTACAACGGCTGGGTCGGCGAAAACCCCGCGGGCTATTCGACGAGCAAGGGCTTTCACGCGTGGATCGACGGCGGCTTTTTGGCGAAGACGAAAATGCTCACCGCCGAGGAATTGCGCCCGAAACTGCGCCCCGCGCGCAGCCTCTGGCACGGGCAACCGCTGGAGAAGCGCGCGGATGTTTTTCCCGAAGTGCTGACCGTGCTCCTCGCGAATTTCAAACTCGTCGAGCCGCTGTATCAAATGGACAAGGACGGCAAACTTTCGCCCAAAGACGAAGCGAGCAAAGCGGGCCGCGAATTTCTAGCGAGCCAGTTCGCCCTCGCGACGCTGACCCTGAGCGATCTCTGGTTCTCCGCGTGGGAACAGGCGTTGCCCGACACCTTCCTCCTCGGCCATCTGGCGAATCGCAAACTCGCCGCGCCGCCGGAAACCAAGAAGCCTTAGCCGGATCCATGCAGTCGGACCGCCGCCGTCTCGGCGGCTCACACTGTCCAAACGGGGCGAAAGCGCGGATTTTCCGCCACCCCAAATGCTCACTAAATA
>JAYVOY010000510.1:0-3905 GCA_043757645.1 Verrucomicrobiota bacterium | reverse complement strand
AGCACAGACTCATGGGTGCGGCGTCCGGGTTGAGCTGGTGGCTGCGGCTGGTCTGCGACACAGCCGCGCTCCACCGCATTTTCAGACAGGCTCTTAGGTCCAACGGCCCCTCACAGGTTCAGGTTGACTGGTGATGGTGACACTTCCCACTACCTCGCCATCGGCCCGAATGACGAATGGCCTCTGGATAAATGGAATCCATTGAGATCCCTTCTGATAATCAGGGGTAAAGATCGCTTCCTGCTGGTCGAGTATCCTGATTCAAAGATCCATTGGATGGAGCCAAAGTATTAGAGGTTCAGAACCTCGAGTCCCGACCGTGTCACACGCGGCGCCAGCGAATTTCAGGCACCGGGTTTATCAAACTTTTCCAGCCGCTGAATATATCGAGGAACCGGGCGCGGTGGGCGGTAGTAAAGACTATTTTACCAAGGCATTAAGGACCACAACTTACCAACACGCCCCCGCAGACGCTATTCGTACGGATTGATCACAGGAACCCCGCAACGGAGGAAGTCATCGACGTTTCGAGTCGCAACGGTGAGTCCGTGGTGCTTGGCGCTCGCTGCGATCATGGTGTCCCTGACACCTACCGTGAATCCAGATTGATGAATTTGATTGATTAGTCGGCCCCAAACGAGGGCCACCTCGAACGTCCAGTCCAGGCAAAGCACCCGACCTTGCAGCCCGCCGAACCATGCCTCCAAGTTTGTTCGGCGGCGTCCTGCCGGCATTCTGTCGATACCGCGCCAAATCTCCCCGATGACAACCACATCCGTCACGCATTCCACGGCATTGGCGCGAAGCCACTCCACAGCCGGTTGAGCGCACTGCGGTTTGGTTGGCTCGCAGAGCAAGTTGGCATCCACGAGGTATCTCACTCGAGTTCCAACGGTTTGAGACTATCGGTCGTCTCGCCTCGATCCATTGGGGTGAACCAGTCCTTCTCGGGGCACGCCAGCAGCCAATCCACGAGGTCCGGCTGGGAAGCCATGGGCGGACTGGATTCATCCGTCAGTGCCACGCGGACCCGCCGGCCTTTCGGGAAACGACTTAGCAAACCGGCGATTACTCCGGCGCTGTCGTCCCCAATGTCAATCGTTGCGTTGATGGAACTCATGTCGGCGAGACTACTTTGCGCCGTCCGATTTGGCAACCACCCATTGCACCGGTCCCACCCGACCCGATGCGAATCGCGCGATTAAGTCTCGCGCATTCGGAGAGGCGTTGGTACAAATGGGATCCAACAATGAAAACACTGACTCATGCGGCGCTGGCGCTGATACTGGTAACAGCCTTCCCACTCTATTCGGCGGAGCTTGATTGGAAGGCGGACACTGCCCCGACTCCCAAGGCGGGAAAATTTGAAGACTTGGTGATTAACGATCGCCCCGTCGAAGTCTTCCAACATGGGGTGCGGCCCGAATGGGGCTATGCGAAACCGCAGCAGGATACCTTCATTGTCGTTCATCCCAAGGCCGAGCGTAAGAACGCGCCGCTCTATGTTGTGCTGCATTCCGCGGGGCACGATGTGGTCTCGTGCCTGAAATGCACGCGCACGGTCGGCAACCACGACATCTATCGCTCGCCGGATGACTTCTATGCGCTCTATCTCGACTGCCGCGCCAACAAGGGCGATTGGTGGTGGGGCGGGATGCACGCGGGCGACGCGGGTTTGATGAAGCGCAATTCCGGCGGCGATCCGACCCCGGCGGAAAAGCGCGTGATGGATTCGATTAAATGGGTGCTGGCGAAGTATGAGATTGATCCGAACCGAGTCTATCTTTGCGGCAACTCGATGGGTGGCAGCGGCACGCTCGGAATCGGTCTGCCTCACGGGGATGTCTTTGCGGCGATCAAGGCCAATGTTCCCGCGGGCATCGAGCACGTCTCCCAGCGCATGTATTTCTCGTCCGAGACAATTCCGACAAATGTGAAACTCCCCGACCCTCCGGTGACGATCGACTATTCCGGACAGAATGACGGCTGGTCTGTCGGGCACGACCGCTTCGTGAAAGCCATGAACGACCGGAAGTATCCGCTCTATTTTTACTGGGGACCGTTCGGCCACGCCAACAACCACGCCTCCATTGAGAAGGTCAACGACCTGATTAATTCCTTCGACTGGCTGAGTGTCAAAAGGAACGAGACTTATCCCGTTTTTGCCAATGCGGCGGGCAACGCAAAGCTTCCGTGGCCGGACGATTTGAAGGGCAAAGCCCCGGGTCAACTCAACGCCTTCTTCCGTTGGAAAAACATCGCTGACGCCCAGGGTCGTCTGGAAATGTCACTCTATCTGGTAACTCCGGCCACGCTGAAGACCACCTTCGAGATACCCAAGGAAGCCAGCGTGGATGTGACTCTACGCCGAGTGCAGAACACACACTTCGCGCCCGGCGATGCTTTCAAATGGGTCTTCGGAGGCGCGAAAGGCGAGGGCAAAGCCGACGCCAGCGGACTTATCACAATTCCCGGATTGAAGATCACCTCCGATCCGGCCATCCTGACGGTCAGCCAATAGTTGCCACTATTTGCCTCACTTGGGGTTGACCCGGATTGGTGGACACCTTGGGAGGCCGGACGCTAAAAAGAAAGCGCCTATGACCAAAAGTAGCAAGATGACAGCGACGACCCTGACCGAATCGACTCCCGCGCCCGTTGCCCCGCGGACCAAACGCTACGACGACGCGTTCCAGCGGCAAGCCGTCGAGAACTGGAGCAAGACCGGCCAACACCAAATCGCCCGCGATCAAACGGCGTGCAGCGCGGCCCGAATGGCCCCTGCGTGTCTTTGACCGAGTCATCCACCCCCTCGCGCCACAGTTCCCGGCCGGTCGCCGCCTCGACCGCGTTCAACGTCTCCTTTTGCTACCCCAGTGTTCGCCTCCGATTTCGCTCAGCACTATTTTGAGAAGTATTTTTCGATGTCGTCCACCAAATCCAAATCCGCTTTCACGGATTTTTTCGTAAGCGACACGTCGTGCTGGTGCGCGCCTTTGGTGAGGTCGGCCAGCGCCTTGTCCATTTTGCCGCGGAGTTTGGTGTCGCCGACTTTTTCGCGCACGGCGGCCCAGTAACCGCTGCCTTCGGTCGCCGTCGCCGAGATGGCGGCCCAGTCGGGTGCGGACGGCTGCACCAGCGCGCTGCTGCGGAACCCGATGTAATCGAGCAGATGAATCTCCTTCGGAATCGTGAGCGCCGCGGAGTCGAGCGCGGAGACCAGCACCTTGTAGAGTTCGGCGGCTTGCAGCGAGACCGCGAGATGGTCGTGCTTGGTTTGCGCCGTCTCGAGCGCCTTGAACAAATCGTCGTAACGGGCAGTGCTGCTCGCGGGGAGCAAAGCGCGCGTGCTGGTGCGACTGGCCTGCGCCGCCTTGTAGGCGTCGTTGATTTTGCCCGCGTTGTCCGTCAGCGCCGTTTCGGCGAGGGTCTCGAACGGGTCGGTTGCCTTGAGCAACTTTTCATTTTGTGGCGAATCCTTGGCCGGAGCGGTGAGGGGGACGAACGCGAGCAGAGTGACGGCGAGGAGCAGGTTTTGAATTTTCACGATGAGGCGGAATTTGACCGTTGTTGAAGCGATTGAACGACGCGGATCGTGCGACGCTCACACGAATCTCGCAAACCCAAATAGTTGCCGCTGCGAAACAACACCCGAAAATTCACGCCTCGTTTCGGCATGATTCTGATCCACCGCCTCAAATCCGGAACCACCGCAGCCACGAATATCGGTTCAGCGCCTTGTGAATCGCCACGCACAGCACCAGCGTCACCACCACCGAAATCGCGACGTTGGCGTACTGCGGCACCTTGAGTTTGAACAAAATGATCAGCAGCGGCTGCAAAATGAACGGCGTGTGAAACGCGAAAATCGAGCCTGAACTTTGCCCCAGCGCCGCCCACGGGCC
>JAYVOY010000509.1:0-3911 GCA_043757645.1 Verrucomicrobiota bacterium | reverse complement strand
GCCGCAGCAACCCCGACGCCGTGGCACGGCGGGAAAACTCCCGACGCCGGGCCAGGGCAACCGGCTGCGGCTGGTGCTGCGCACACAGCCGCGCTCCGGCACGGCAAACTCGCGGGGGCAGTGTCCAGATGCGCCCCGGGTCGGGCGCGGGTTGAGCCGTGAGTCACCGCGAGTGGCCGCACGTCTTCGGCTGGCATTCCACGGCGGCCCAATCGTTCCGGATCACAACTGCGGAACCGGCCCGCGCGCCGCGCCGGCGTTGCGCGAGGCGTCGAGATAGCGACGGAGCAACGCCGTTTCGTCGGCTGAGAGCCTCGCCTTCTTGCTCATCTTCGTCAGCCATGTTCCCCACGCGGCGTCCGCGTAATCGGCGGGATCGTGGAACTTGTGGCAGCGCGCGCATTTGAGCGCGTAGAGATCGGCGGCGCGGCTGATTTCGGCGGCGGGCAGCCCCGCGCTCGCGGCGGCGGCCGCAGCCGCGGCTGGCGCGGGCACGATGGCATTGGCGCCGAACGGTGCGCCCGCACAACCGGCCAGCGCCACGGTGAGGAGAACCGCGACCGCGACGGCAGCCGCGCCCGCATGAGGTTGCGTGAACATCAGAAACTAAAACCAACAATGAGCCGGACGTTCAAACGCTCATGCCCCTCGAGATCGAGGTTCCGCACATTGTCGGAATTGCCGAGAAAATTGCGGCCGTAAATCTGCGGCAGCACGGTCAGCGTGGCCCACCATTTTTCCTGCCGGTAATTCACCACCGGACCGAGAAACACGGCGGTGTTTTCCCAGCGGCGGTACTCGGGGAGTTCATTGTGATCGCGCAGTTCGAAGCCGAGGGACCAGTGTTTGCCGAGGTCGCGCGACAATCCGAACGCCAGCTCCAGTTCGCCCTCCTTGTCGTGGAGATTGTTCTTCCACTCCGTGGCGTGGCTGAAATTGAGCGCCCATTTCCAAGCGCCGTGGCGCTGGCCGAGGATGATTTTTTGTTCGAGTTCCGCCTGGTCACCGGAGAAGCGCGGCTCGAAGTAAAGCGTCAGGCCCACCGGGTTGTTGGCGGGATTGAGCACCATGTAGCGGTTCTCGACCGAGACGCCGCCGAACTCGGTCTTGGACTGGCTGGTCGCGGGCGAGGCGCTGAAATCCTTGAAACTCTGCGCGCTGCCGTTGAGGTAAAGCGACACGGCGTAGCGGTCGGTGACGCCGTATTCGAGCTCTTCCCGCAGCTCCCATTGGTTGTAGTTGCCCTGTTGCACCGCGCCGCCCTTGGTGCGCTGCGTGCGGAGCGTGACCCATTGCTCGAATTCCAGCGTGCCTTTCAGCGGCACTTCGGGTTCGTAGGTGTAGGTGAACCGGCGCTCGTCCGCCTGCGTGGAAACGAGAGAAATGCAGCTCGCGAGCACTGCCCAGAGACGCGTTTGAAATTGTTTCATGCGCCGCGAAGCTAGGGTGTTGCCGTGACTTCCGCTTCCGGTGGCTTGCGAAAAGTTTCCGGTGGCTTGCGCTACTCCCGGTCTCCCTGCTGCGCCGGCATTTGCAGCGGATACAATCCCGGGCAGCACCCAAACGTCTCGTGAAACGCGGTGCTGAAATGCCCGACGCTCGCATAACCCACGCTCACCGCGGCCTCGGTGACGTTGCATTTGCCCGACCGCAACAACTCCGCCGCGCGCGTGAGCCGCACCTGCCGGAGGTATTGCGAAATCGTCATGCCCATCTGCTCGGTGAACGTGCGGCTCAAATAAAACGGGCTGCAACCCACGCGCCGCCCGAGTTCCTCGAGGGTCAGCGGCGCCTCCAGATTTTCGCGGATCAGCGCCGCCGCCTTCTCGACGCGTTCCTGCGCGGCCCGCGTTTGCCGTGTGCAAAACAGCGCGGCCTCCGCCGCGTGGTCGAAAAATAATTCCGCCGCCACCTCGAGCACCTTGGCGTGGAACCACAGTGCCCGCGCCGCGCCGCTCACGGGCGGCGAGCGCAGCGCCGCCACGAGCAGCCGCAGCCGCGGCGTCAACGGCTGACACGACTCGTGCGCCGAGGCGGGCGCCGGCGCGGCGAGCAGGCTCCGCAGAAACGGCCGCACCTGGCCCACGCCCGCGGGCAGATTGCGCCGCACAAAATCCCGGCTGAACTCCGCCGTGAGAAACTGATGCCGCTGCCCCGCCTCGCGCCAGCCTTGCAGGGAACCCGCGCCGCGAAAATAAAGCGCCGCCGAATCCGGCCGCACGACCTGGCGCTTTTTTTCCCGCGCCACGACGCCTTCGCCCAATAAATTCAGGCACACCTCGAGTCCGTCCGGATGAAAACTGCGCCCCCACTCGACGCGCTGCGCCGCCGTGAAATCGTGCCACTCGAAACTCCAGCCCGACGTGTAAAAGCTCCCGCACAGCGGGTGCCACGCGCCCGGCAGATCAGCCCAGAACTCGCGTTCCGAGAAGGGGACCACTTCGACTGGATTGCTCACCACGCGAAAACTGTATTGCGGCGAAATCTCGTTCACAACGCCCAAGCGAAGAGTTGGTGCAGCGTCACGGAGTTGGCGTGGCGGCCTGTGGGGGAAAAGCTCAAAGACTCAAAGTTCAAAGCTCAAGGGAAGCTCCAAGCCACAATCAATGCGCACGTTGGCCGAGATTCAGAGTCATTGCGATTTGCGGATTCAACCGTGTCGTGCGGCGGACTGCCGACTGGTTCTTGGAACTTCCCTTGAACTTTGAGCTTTGAGTCTTTGAGCTTTGAATCTTCGAGCTTCATTGCCGCGCGCGCGCCGAGTCTCGCTTCCGCCGGCGCGACTCTGTTAGCGTGGCCGCACTGGCATGAATCGTCCCGCTCCCATTGAGTATTTCAACCGCTACACCGGCCGCGTCGAGGCCGAGAGTGTCTATGGCCTCGGCTTCGTGCGCTGGACGTACGAGACGCTGCTCGGCCGCGTGAGCCTGCACGCGCTCGCCAAACGCGGCGTCTTCTCGCGCTGGTACGGCTGGCGCATGGACCGCGCCGCCAGCCGCGCGAAGGTGCTGCCGTTCATCCGCGAGTTCGGCTTGGACACCGCGGAATTCGCCGCGGCGCCGGAATCCTTCCGCACGTTCAACGAATTTTTTTACCGCAAACTCAAATCCGCCGCGCGCCCGCTCGCCGCGGACCCGGCGGCGGTTTTTCCCGCGGATGGACGCCACCTTGGATTTCAGGACTTGTCGCAGACGGAGGGTTTTTTCGTGAAGGGCGAAAAGTTTCGCCTCGAGGAATTGCTCCAAAGTTCCGCGCTCGCCGCGCGTTATCGCGAGGGCGCGCTGGTGCTGTCGCGCCTGTGCCCGGTGGATTATCACCGCTTCCATTTTCCCGTCGCGGGCGTGGCTGGTGCGCCGCAAATCGTGCCCGGACCGCTCTACTCGGTGAACCCCATCGCGCTGCGGCAGAACATCCACATCTTCGCGCAAAACAAACGCGCGCTCTGCACGATCGACTCGCCCGCCTTCGGCCGCGTGCTGATGCTCGAGATCGGCGCGACCTGCGTGGGCAGCATGGAATACACCTACGCGCCCGGCTCGGCCGTCGCGAAAGGCGCGGAGAAGGGCTTCTTCAAATTCGGCGGCTCCTCGACGATCACGATTTTCGAGAAAGGCCGCCTCCGCCTCGCAGACGATCTCGTCGCGCACAGCCGCGACCACCGCGAACTCTACGCGAAAATGGGCGACGTGATGGGAACCAACGCGCTTGGTCCCGAAAACTGATTCGGGAGTTCCGGGCCATCTCACCCTCGGCCTCAACCGTGACCATGCAGTCGGACCGCCGCCGTCGCGGCGGCTCCCACCGTCCAAAGGCGGCGGCGGCGGGCATTTTCCGCAGTTCAAAATGGTCACGGAATGGTGAACCAAAAGCTGGCGTGTGAATGGCCCCCGCGGACTTCCCTCACCGTGAGC
>JAYVOY010000508.1:0-3923 GCA_043757645.1 Verrucomicrobiota bacterium | reverse complement strand
AATGCCAACAGTTGCCGAACAATTGCGCGCGGCCCGCGAATCCCAGAACCTCCCGATCAGCCGGGTCGCCGAAGCCACGAACATCAAGACCGACTACCTCCGCGCGCTGGAGAGCGGCCAATACGACACCTTCTCCGCACCCATATATATCAAGGGTTTCGTGCGCACCTACGCCACGCATCTGCGCCTGAAAGTTCCCGAGTTGATCGCCCAGCTTGAGGCCGATCTCGCGCAGTCCGGGAAGTTCAACACCGCGCCCACTTACGCCTCCGACTCGCGCAATCCACTCGACTTCCTCGCGCTGCAACTTTCGAAATTCAATCTGCGCGTCGCGCTGCCGATCATCGGGATCGTGGGCCTGCTCGTCCTCGTCGTCTGGGGCATCAACGCCTGCCGCGCGCGGCAGGCCGAGGATCCGCTTTCGCACCTGGGCCGCGGCGTTTACCAACCCGCCAACTCCGGCAGCGATTTTCTCCCGCTGCCGACCAACGCGCCCGCCGCCCCCGCGCCGCGCCGCTGAGGCGTAACTGCGCAATTGGCGGACCGCCGCCGTCCCGGCGGCTCAGGGCGTGGGCAGTCCGCGAGGGCCATTCCCACGCCAGCTTTTGGTTCCCCATTCCGGGAACATTTTGGGCTGTGGAAAATGCGCGCTTCCGCCCCGTTTGGACGCCGTGAGCCGCCGAGACGGCGGCGGTCCATCAGATGCACAGTTATGGTTGAGGTGTCCGTTTCAGCCATTGCACCCGCGCCGTGCGCCAGCGTAGCTTCCGCCCCCTTGTGAACAAAGGCTCAACACCGGAACGCCCCCTGCGCGTGGGCATGATCTCGCTCGGCTGCGCGAAAAATCTCGTCGATGCCGAGATCATGCTCGGCTCGCTCCTGCGTCACGGCGTCGAGATCACCAACGACGCCACCACCGCCGACGCCGTCATCGTCAACACCTGCTCGTTCATCGACGCCGCACAGGAGGAGAGTGTGGACACCATTCTCGAATCCGCCGAACTCCGCGACGCGCAACAACGCGGCCAGGCGTTGATCGTCTCCGGCTGTTTGCCCCAACGTTTTCGCGAGGAACTCCCGAAGCTCCTGCCCGAGGTGGACGCCTTCATGGGCATCGATCAAGTCGCGCAAGTCGGCGACATCGTGCATCAGGCGCTCGCGCATCGCGCGCAACGCCTCGAGAAAACCGCCGCACCCAAGTCGCGCAAAAAAGCCGTCGTCTCGCGCCTCAACGCATTGGAGAAGTCGCGTCCGCTCGACGCCACCGCCGCCGAGGAATCGCTGCGCGGCACCGGGCAATTCGGCAAAACCCGCACGACCGTCACCGCGCCGAACACGAAATCCGCCGCGCCCGCATTGGCTCCGGGCGGCGGCGAGGCGCCGCTCGTGGACGTTCACGCGCGCCCCAATTTCATTCCCGATTTCGACACGCCGCGCTTCCGGCTCACGCCGAAACATTTCGCCTACGTGAAGATCGCCGAGGGCTGCAATCACCCGTGCAGCTTCTGCATCATCCCGCGGATGCGCGGCACGCACCGCAGCCGCACGCAGGCCGACCTCGTCGAGGAAGCGCGCCGCCTGCTCGCCGACGGCGTGAGGGAGTTGAACCTGATTTCGCAGGACTCGACTTATTACGGCCTCGACCTGCGCCCGCAGCACAGCCGCGCGATTTCCTCGCCGGAGAAATTCACCGCCGCCGCGCGTTCGCTGCCCGCGGACGCAACCACGCTTTGCACGCTGCTGCGCGCGTTGAACGCGCTGCCCGGGGACTTTTGGATTCGCCTGCTCTACACGCATCCCGCGCACTGGACCGACGAACTCATCGCCACGATTGCCGAATGCCCGAAAGTCGCGCGCTACGTGGACATGCCGCTGCAACACATTCACGAGCCGATGCTCGAACGCATGAGGCGCGAGACCTCCGAGGCCTACATCGTGGACCTCATCCGCCGCATTCGCGCGGGCATTCCGGGCATCGCGCTGCGCACGACGTTCATCGTCGGGTTTCCCGGCGAGACCGAGGCGAGTTTCAAGGTGCTGCTTGATTTCATCCGCGAAACGCGCTTCGAACGGCTCGGCATTTTCACCTACTCGCGCGAGGACGGCACGCGCGCGGCGAAGATGGAACAACAAGTCACCGACCGCGTGAAACAACGCCGCCGCGAACTCGCGATGGCCGAGCAACTCCTCGTCGCCCGCGCCGTCGCGCAAGCTCAGGTCGGCCGCACGCTGACCGTGCTCACCGAGGGCGAGGCCACTGGCAAACAACTCGAGAAAGCCCGCGTCAGCTCGTGGGAACACGGCCTCATCCGCTCCGCTGAAGAACCGCACGCGCGGCTCCGCGGAAAATTCCTCGTCGCCCGCGGCGAGGCCGACGCGCCGGACATCGACGGCCGCGTCTTCGTGCGCGGCAAACTGCCCGTCGGCGAATTCGCGCGCGTCCGCATCATCGGTCACACCGACTACGACCTCCGCGCCGAGCCGGCGGTTTGATCGTGCCGGTTCGGTCAAGCGCGATTTGCGTCGTTGGCGTTAATCGCCGAACACACACCAATCGAAGAGGATCGTCACAACGCCGTGCCCAGCGCTGCTTTCATTGCCGCCAACAATCTCTCGACCTGCTGAAGCTGCCCGCGCAGTTTTGGCCAATCCGGCTCTTCCAAATCGAAGCCGGGATAGCGGTCGCCGAAATAGGCTTCGGCGAGATCGTCGCAAAGCGCGGCCGCCGCCGGTTCCATGGTGGAATTGCGCTCCTCCAGTTCGAGCCGCAGCCGCTCCAAGTCGTGGGTTTTCTCCAACACCCAGCCGCGCCGAATGAGTTCCGCCTTGATGATTTTTTCGACCACTTCGGCCAGCTTGCTGCGGCACCTCGCGTGGCTCAGTTCACTGCTCACTCCCACCCGCAGCAATTCCATGTCCGATTCCGCGATGCGCAGCCAGTCCGCCGGATTTTTGCTGTCGGTTTTACGTGGCAAGCACGACTCCTTCCTTGAGGACAGTGGTGAAGAAGAAATCCTGGCACGCCTGCTTTTCGCCGAGTCGAGCGGGGGTGATGGGAAGCAGCGTGAAGGAAATTTTCGGACGAACCGGACGCATCGCGCGCCGCCATTCGGCCGCCGTGACGAGTTGCCGTTCAGCGCCGTCGGCCACCAGGCACAAATCCACATCGCTGTCCGCGCGCGCCTCGCCCCGGGCGTGGGAACCAAACAGGATCACCTGCCGCAACGGGTGGGCGGCGTGCATCGCCTCGAGGCAACGCGCCAACATCTCGCGCTGCGCAGCGAGCGAGGGCGGCAGGTTTTCCAAGTGGAGCTTCACGGCGGCAAGTTACGGAACGCGCGGATGCGGGGCAAGCCAGCGGTCGTCGCAGAGTTTTCACTTTCGTGGCGCGCAACACGGACCGTCGCGATGGGAAGCAACTCCCACCTCGCCCCGCCGCCCGTTCGTTCCTATAGCAAACCCATGAAACTCACGCGTCTCACCGCACTTCTCATCTTCACCGCGTTTCTTCCCGGCTTGTCGCGCGCCGCCGACTACGATCTCGTCATTTACGGCGGCACTTCCGCCGGCGTCACCGCCGCGGTGCAGGCGCGGAAGCTCGGCAAATCCGTCATCATCGTCAGCCCCGACAAACACCTCGGCGGCCTTTCCAGCGGCGGCCTCGGCTTCACCGACACGGGCAACAAGGCCGTGATTGGTGGCCTCTCTCGCGACTTTTATCACCGCGTCTGGAAGGAATATCAAAAACCCGAAACGTGGCGTTGGCAGAAGCATTCGGAATACGGCAACAAAGGGCAGGGGACCCCCGCGATGGATGGCGAGAATCGCACGATGTGGATTTTCGAGCCGAGCGTGGCCGAGCGCGTCTTCGAGGATTACGTGCGCGAATTTCAAATCCCCGTTCACCGCGACGAATGGCTCGA
>JAYVOY010000507.1:0-3927 GCA_043757645.1 Verrucomicrobiota bacterium | reverse complement strand
GGACTTCGAGGGTCGAGACGCGGCCGTCGAGCGTGAGCGTGAGCGGGACTTTGGCGGGCACAGCGGTGTTGCGGTCGAACTGGAGAACGAGGTCGAGTTCGGTGGCTTGCGCGCCGGCGCGGCGGTTCAGTTCGGCGACGGAGACGGCGGTGTTGTTCGCGGTGCCTTGTTGATTGAGCGCGAGCAGACGCAGGCGCGCGCCCTGCGGCAACGCGGCGAATTGCGCGGCGAGGGCGGTCCAGCGTTCGCTGTCGGGCTGCCAGTTGCTGCGCTGCAAATCGGACGCGAGCCAGACCTCGACGGTGCCGGGCTTGGTGCGCGCGATCCAGTCGAGCGCGGCTTGCAGCAGCGCGGGAAAATCCGCGGCGGTGTCGCTGGCGGCGGCGGCGGAGATTTCGCGGAGGTTTTCGGCGGAGGCGACTTCCTGCACGCCGCGCGTGGCGCTGTCGAGGAGCACGAGGCGGCTGGTGCGCTCGAAGGGTTTCGCGCCGTCGGCGAAGAGGCGGAGGGCTTGTTCGCGGCGCGTGGGCTGGCCGTCGCCGGGTTTGGTTTCCATGCTGGCCGAGCGGTCGAGCACGAGCAGGATTACGTCGGGCGCGGCGGCCATCGCCCAGCCGAGCCAGCCGCCGGCGAGCGGCCGGCTGAGGAACAAAATCAAAGCGAAAACCGCGAGCACGCGGAAGAGGAGAACGAGGAGTTGCCGCAGTTTCGCGTGGCTCGTCGAGGCCTGGCTCGCCGCGACGAGGAACATCATCGCCGCCCACGGCTGGGGCTTGTGGCGGAGGCGATTGATGAGGTGAATGATGACCGGCACCAGCACCAAGGGCAGCGCCCAGAGGAGGTTTGGCTGGAGAAAGGTCATGCCGGAGGAGGCGTTGGCGCGGGGCGCGGGCGGCGGCGATCAGCGGCGCGGCGAATCAACCTCGGCGAGTGAGCGCAAGATTCTGCGGCGGCGGTGCGGCGGGCAAATCATCCGGGCGGAAATCATAATCGGGTTGCTGAAAGCGGGGCGACGCTAGCGAGCCGCTGCGGTGACAGCAACCGGCATTTCGGAATCGGGAAAAAGTTCAAAGCTCAAAGCACAAAGCTCAAGGGAATGGCCAAGAACCAAGGGCGCGGGACGGACGCGACGTTGGCGGAGGCCGAAAGCGGTGTCGCCGCCGAAATTCCCTTCCGCACCTTGCGTCGCGCAGCAACCTGAGTTGGGTGTGATTAAATGTGGGTGCGGGCCGGAGCGCGAGGGCCAAAGGCCCGGCTCCATACCAGCGTGGGGCAGCGCCCCACGGAAGGCGCAAATCCACCCCGCGAGCGCCAACGGCGCGCCCCATCGGCTCGTCCGCAGTTGCCACCCCACCCATTGTCGCCGGGCTTGGAACGGGCTTTCAGCCCTAGCGAACTTTGGACACCGTTGCCTGGGGCGCTGCCCCAGGCTGGTATGAGTTCGCGCCGTTGGCGCTGCGGGTCAGGCACCCGCGTGGAAGGTAGGCAACTCGCGCGACCCGGCGGCCCTCACCCACTATTAATCACACCCACTTGAGCTTGGCGCTTGGAATTTCCCTTGAGCTTTGAATTTTGAGCTTTTCCCCGCCGCGTTCGCCCCGCCGCATCGGAGCACCGCGCGCGCACTTCGCGAAGAATTCCCCTCACACTTCCCCGCCGTTTGCCGACGTTACACTCATCAGCGTGCGGTTCCGGACGGGGCGCTTGACGCTCCGGAGGGCGGTGCATAGCTTCCCGCGCACGGTTTTCCGAATTATGAACAACTTCCTCGTTCCCATGGTGGTGGAGCAGACCGGTCGCGGCGAGCGCGGCTACGACATCTACTCCCGCCTGCTTGTTGACCGCATCATTTTCCTCGGCACGCCGGTCGATGACATGGTCGCCAACGTCATCATCGCGCAGATGCTTTTCCTCCAAATGTCCGACCCGAAAAAGGACGTGCATCTCTACATCAACTCCCCCGGCGGCAGCGTCACCGCGGGCCTCGCGATTTACGACACGATGCAATTCCTCACGTGCGACGTGAACACCTACTGCATCGGCCAGGCCGCCAGCATGGGCGCGGTGTTGCTGTGCGGCGGCACCAAGGGCAAACGCTATTCGCTGCCCAATTCCAACATCATGATCCACCAGGTTCTCGGCGGCGCCGAAGGCCAGGCGAGCGATGTGGAAATCCGCGTGAAATACATGCTGCGCCTCAAGCAGCGCCTGAACTCGATCATCTCGCAACACACCGGCCAGACGCTCGACATCGTCGAGAAAGCGTGCGACCGCGACAACTTCATGACCGCCGATGACGCGAAGACGTTCGGCCTCGTCGATGAAGTCGTGAAGTCGCGCAAGGACCTCCCCACCCTCGCCCCCGGCACGCCGAAGTAAGCGCCGCGCGCACCGCACCGCACCGTTCCACATGGCGCGCCCGACCAATCTCACGCTCTGCAGCTTCTGCGGGAAATCCCACGCGGAAGTGAAGAGACTCATAACCGTGCTTGTCGCACCCCTGTTTTTCGATACATCTCCAAGATGACAACCGCAGTGGCGCACATCATTGACGAAGTCGAGCATCTCTCCCCCGCCGAGCGTGTCGAATTGCGTCGCCAAATCGTCGAACGCACGCCCCTGTCCGACGATCTGACCGACGACGATTTTACCAACCTCGCGGCAGCTTCCTTTCGCGCGTTGGACGAGGAGGAGGCGCGGCGTGCCTGAGCGTGGCGAGGTTTGGCAGGTGGATTTCGGCGTCACGGCCAAGGTTCGTCCCGCGCTCGTCATCAGCGCGCCCTACGCTGACGCTGATCGGGCGCTGATCGGCGTCATTCCCCACACGACGGCCACCCGTGGCTCGCAATTTGAGGTGGTTGTGGCGGCACGGTTTCTCGACGCGGGCGCATTTCTCGTGCAGGGCATTCAGGCATTTCCACCGAAGTATTTTATGCGCCGCCTTGGGATTCTCACACCAGCGCAGCTTCAGAGCGTGGAGGATGCTTTGCTCCATTGGATCGGCGTTGGCGCGGTAAACTAGAATCTTTAATCTGAACTTCACATGGCGCGCCCGACCAGCCTCACCCTCTGCAGCTTCTGCGGGAAATCCCACGCCGAGGCGCGCAAGCTCATCTCAGGGCCGGGCGTGTACATTTGCGACAGTTGCATCAACGTCTGCAAAGCCGTCCTCGACAAGGAACTCCAGACCGAGACGCGCCGCGCCACGCCGAAGCTGAAAGTCCCGCGGCCCGCGGAAATCAAAACGCAGCTCGATCAATTCTGCATCGGCCAGGACGTCGCCAAACGCACGCTCGCCGTCGCCGTTCACAATCACTACAAGCGCATCCTGCACGACCGCGCGCTCGCGGTGCCGATGGACGCGCCGCCGGTGATTCTGGGTGACGAATTCGCCGAGGTGGAAATCGAGAAGAGCAACATTCTCCTCATTGGCCCGACGGGTTCCGGCAAGACGCTGCTCGCCCGCACGCTCGCGCGCATTCTCGACGTGCCCTTTGCCATTGCCGATGCCACCACGCTCACCGAGGCCGGCTACGTCGGCGAGGATGTCGAGAACATCATCCTGCGCCTGCTGCAAAACGCCGACTACGACGTGAAGCGCGCGCAGATGGGCATCGTGTACATCGACGAGATCGACAAGATCGCGCGCAAAACCGAGAACGTCTCGATCACCCGCGACGTCTCCGGCGAGGGCGTGCAACAGGCGCTGCTGAAAATCCTCGAGGGCACCGTCTGCAACGTCCCGCCGCAGGGTGGCCGCAAACATCCGCAGCAGGAATACATCCGCGTCGATACCACGAACATTTTGTTCCTCTGCGGCGGCGCGTTCGTGGGCCTCGACAAAGTGATCGGCCGCCGCCTCGGCCGCCAGGTCATGGGCTTCAACGCGGCGGAACAAAACTCGTTCGACCTCGCCGCGCACCAGAA
>JAYVOY010000506.1:0-3932 GCA_043757645.1 Verrucomicrobiota bacterium | reverse complement strand
TCCCGACGCCGGGCCAGGGCAACCTGCTGCGGCTGGTGCTGCGCACACAGCCGCGCTCCGGCACGGCAAACTCGCGGGGGCAGTGTCCAGATGCGCCCCGCAAACCCCGGCGCGGCTTGGCGCTGCCCGCGTTTGGAGTTCCGCCCTCAGCCGTAACGATGCAGTCGGACCGCCGCCGTCCCGGCGGCTCAGGGCGTGGGCAGTCCGCGAGGGCCATTCACATTTCCGCTTTTGGTTCACCGTTCAGTGCGCCTTTTGGGCCGCGGAAAATCCGCGCGTTCGCCCCGTTGGGACGGTGTGAGCCGCCGAGACGGCGGCGCTCCATCAATTGCATGGTTACGGCTCAGGCGGTTCGGACCAATCGCCGCAGTGGGCCGCGTAAACGCGGAACCCCCGGCGAAACGCCGCTTGCCTCGGGTGCCGGGCGCGAACGCGCCCGGCACCCGCAAAACCCGTTCCGCCCGCTTGACACACCTATCTTCACTGCTAATGTCCCGCGCTCCGCGACAGGCGCGGACCGCGGGTGGGATGGCCGGCCGCTGCCGGTTTGTGATTTTGCAAGCTTATGAAACGCCAGTATCAACCTTCAAAAATTCGGCGCCAGCGCCAGCATGGCTTCCGCAGCCGCAACGCCACCAAGGCGGGCCGGGCCATTCTCAGCAACCGCCGCCGGGTCGGTCGCAAACGGTTGACGCCGGTGTAATCTCCCAGGCGTCATGCCTGCCGCCCCGCTGCATCCGCTGGCCCTGCCGCACTCCCGGCACATCAAGCAGGGCCGCGATTTTCAACGGATCAAGGCCCAGGGACGCCGCACGGTCAATGGGTGCCTGATCGCCAACTGGCAGGTGCTCGCGCCGGGAACGGTCTCGCGTCTGGCGATCATCACCCCCAAAAAAATCGGTCCCGCCGTGGTCCGCAATCGCGCCCGGCGCCTGCTGCGCGAGAGTTACCGGCTGCATCAGAACCATTTCACCGCGGCGGTTGATCTCGTCCTGATCGCCCGGCCCTCGATTGCGGGCCGCGAGTACGCGCAGGTCGAGCGGGATTTTTTGGCGGCGTTGCGCAATGCCCGGCTTTTGAAACTCACCGCGTGAACCTGGGGCAACACATTTTAATCGCGGTGCTGAAAGTGTACCAACTGGCCGTGTCGCCCGTGCTCACCGCGTTGTTTGGCGCGGCGGGCGGTTGTCGTTTCACGCCGACCTGCTCGGCCTACGCGATCGACGCGATTCGCACGCACGGCGGGGTGGCGGGCGTTTGGCTCACGGTCCGACGGCTCGCGCGATGTCACCCGTGGGGTGGCTGCGGGCATGATCCCGTGCCGCCGCGCGCGGCGGGAGAATGCTGCGCGGGCAATTGCGCGGGCGCGTCGTCCGCGAAAGGAATTTTTTAAATGGACCGCAAATCCGTCGTCATTCTCGTCGTTTCGTTCGCGCTGTTGATGCTGTGGTTCCCACTCGTCAACAAACTTTACCCGCCCCCGCCGCCCTCCGCGGCGGGCACGAACGCCGTCGGCGCGCCGGTCAAGTCCACCGCGCCCACCGCGCCAGTCACGGCGGAAACCCCCGCGCCCGCCGCGGCAATTCTCCCCGCCGTCAGCGGCCCGGAGACCACGCTCACGCTCGAAGGCAAAGTCGCGCGGTTCGTGGTCACGTCGCACGGTGGCGGCCTCAAGCGTGTCGAGTTGCTGGGCTTTCCCGAGGCCGTCGGGTGCTCGAAGCAAAATCAGAACGCGACGAATTTCGCGTCCTTGAACGGCGGCGCGCCGGTGCCCGCGTTCAGTCTGCTCGGCACCGCGCTGTTGCAGGATTCCGCGCCGTTTCAGCTCACGAAAATCGGCGACACGATTCGCGCTGAGAAGCAGCTCACCAACGGCCTCGTCGTCGTGAAAGAGTTTCAACTCAACGCGACCAATTATCTCCTCAACGCGACGGTGCGCCTCGAAAACCGTTCCGCCGCGCCCCTCACGATTCCCCCGCAGCAACTGGTCATCGGCACCGCCACGCCGATCAGCGCGCACGATGACGCGACCAAGATGGGCTTGATGTGGTTCGATGGCGCGAAGGTGGAGGCCGTCCGCGAAACGCACTTCGCCAATCAAACGCTCGGCTGCTCCGGTTCGCCGCGCCGCGACTATTTTGGCCGCGCGGTCACGAACGCCCCGTGGGCCGCGGTTTTCAACCAGTTCTACACGATCATCGCAATGCCGCGGCAGCCCGCGACGCAGGTCATCGCCTATCGCGTCGAGCTCCCGCCGCCGAGCCGCGAACAACTTGCCGCCGACGCGAAGGCCGTCGCCAATCCGTTCGGTTATCAGACCGCGTTTGCCTACGGCGCGACCGTGCTCGCTCCCGGCGCGAAGCTCGAGCGGCAGTTCACCGTTTTCACCGGCCCCAAGGAATACAACAACCTCGCGCGCCTCGGCTCCGACTTCGGCAATGGCATCGATCGCATCATGGAGTTCGACGGCTTCTTCGGTTTCTTCGCCAAGGCGCTGCTTCTCGCGATGAACGCGCTGCACACGTTCGGCCTCGGCTACGGCGCGGCGATCATCCTCATCACCGTCATCATCAAGCTCACGTTCTGGCCGCTGACCAACCACAGCACGCGCTCGATGAAACGCATGTCCGCGCTGCAACCGCAGATGAAGGCGCTCCAGGAAAAGTACAAGGACGATCCGAAAAAAATGAACGTGAAGCTCATGGAATTCATGAAGGAGAACAAAGTCAGCCCGATGGCCGGCTGCCTCCCGATGGTCCTGCAGATTCCCGTTTTCTTCGGCTTCTACACGATGCTCCAGAGCGCGATCGAGCTGCGCGGCGCGCATTTCCTCTGGGCCTGCGACCTCTCGCAATCCGACACTGTGGCGATCATTCCCGGCCTCAATTTCCCGGTGAATCCGATGCCGCTGCTCATGGGCATCACCATGCTCATCCAGGCGGGCCTCACGCCGCCGTCGCCCGGCATGGACCCGACACAGCAGAAAATCATGAAGTATATGCCGCTCATGTTCATGGTCTTCCTCTACAATTTCTCCGCTGGTTTGACCCTTTACTGGACGGTGCAAAACCTGTTAACGATCCTCCAGATGAAGGTCACGAAAATCAATGATGGCAAGCCTGCGGGCGCAGTCGGTGCCCTCGCCCCCGCGAACGCCGTCGCTGGCAAAACGACCCTGTTGAAGAAGCGAAAAGACTAACGCGCCGCCGCGAAACCTCCCATGTCAACCCAAGCCCAAACCATCCTGCAGGAACTCCTCACGCGTCTCGGCTTCACCGCCACCATCGCGCCGCGCACCTTGGAAGACGGCCTCCTGCTCGACGTGCAGGCCGCCGACGCCGCGCAGCTCATCGGGCGTCAGGGCCAGACGCTTTCCGATCTTCAGTACCTCACCAACCGCCTGCTGTTCCGCCTCGATCCCACCGCGCCGAAAGTCACCGTCGATATTGGCGGCTTTCGCGCCCAAGCCAGCGAAGCCCTCGTGAAGAAGGCGAAGGACGCCGCCGAAAAAGCCCGCCGCCACGGCGACGCCGTGGAACTCGAACCGATGAACGCCTACGATCGGCGCATCGTTCACAGCGCCCTCAAAGACGATCCCACCGTCGAGACCAGCAGCATCGAACTCGAGGGCACCGCCAAGAAAGCCATCCTCGTCCGCCTGCGGCGTTGAGGAAAACTGTACGGAGTCCCGCCTTCAGGCGGTGAGGCGTGCGACCACGTGGCACCCTCAAAAATTTCCCACGCCTCCCGCCGTCGGCGCGTCGTGACACTGCCCCGGACCGCCGCCGTCCCGGCGGCTCATGGCATGGCCAACCCGCAGCGTGATTCGCACCTCTTATAGCAATTAACATAGACATTGGCACATAGGGTGATAGGCTTGGGGCATGAAAGCCTATGCGTTGGATTTACGGGAACGGGTGGTGAAGTTTCTT
>JAYVOY010000505.1:0-3941 GCA_043757645.1 Verrucomicrobiota bacterium | reverse complement strand
AACAAGAATTCGGAAAAACACCACTGGCTGCATGACCGCAACGGTAGTGCGGCGCACTCCCCGTTCAACGACAAAGGCGGCGGGTACGGAGTCCCGCCTTCAGGCGGCGAGGCGTCCGACAGCACGGTGTGTGTGAAGATTTTCACGGTCTCGGGCACCGAGAAAACCCCACCGGCTGAAGCCGGGACTCCGTACCCGTGGCGCGATAAATCGCGCGGGGGCAGCGAAGTGCTCTCCGTTGTTGTTCGGTTCCACGTCTCATTAGCACCCGGCTTCAGTGTCAGCGCGGCGTGGAAACGATAACCGCTTCAGCGGTTTTCCCACCGTCACGCCTCCGTCAACTTCGCGAAACTCTCCTCGATAAATGTCGTGTTCTGAATTCGCGCGAGCTTCGCGTACAAGCCGTCGCGTGCGAGCAATTCATCGTGCCGCCCGCGCTCAATGATCTCGCCCTGACGCAGCACCAAGATCTGATCCGCGTTGCGAATCGTGCTCAACCGATGCGCGATCACGAAGCTCGTGCGCCCCGTCATCAGCCGCTCGAGCGCCTGTTGGATGAGCCGCTCCGTCTGCGTGTCCACGCTCGCCGTGGCCTCGTCCAAAATCAAAATCGGGGCATCCTTGAGCAGCGCCCGCGCGATGCTCACGCGCTGTTTTTCGCCGACGCTCAACTTCACGCCGCGCTCGCCCACGCGCGAATCGTAGCCCTCGGGCAACCGGCTGATGAACTCGTGGCAATTCGCCGCCGTTGCCGCCGCCACGAGTTCCGCCTCGGTCGCGTCGAGCCGCCCATACAAAATATTTTCGCGCACCGTGCCGTTGAACAAAAACGCCTCCTGACTCACGATGCTGATCTGCGCGCGCAATTCCTCGAGGGACATCCCACTCACCGCGCGCCCATCGATCAACACCCGCCCGGCGGTCGCCACGTAAAACGCGGGCAACAGATTCACCAGCGTCGATTTCCCCGCGCCCGTCGGCCCGACCAGCGCGATCATCTCGCCCGGCCGCGCGTGCAGCGAAACGTGCTTCAACACCACGCGCTCCGGGCCGTAGCTGAACCCCACGTTCTCGTAAACCACCTCGCCCACCGCGCGCCAGGGCGCGTCCGTTTTCGCATCTCCGCGCCCCGCACTCTGCTCGGAGCGCCGATCTCCAGATCCGCGCTCTGTTTTGTGGGGAGTTTCCGCGATTCTCGATTCGCGCAGCGGGGCCAGAAACTGCGGCGGAGCGCCGAGCACCGGCTCGGCGTGGACGCTGGCGTTGGGTTCGCGCCGCGCCGGTGCTCGGCGCTCCGGTTCTACGAGCGAGACTCGGTTCTCCGTCGTCGCATCGAAAATATCGAACACCCGCTCGCCCGCCGCGCGCGCCGATTGCATCATTTGATTCAACCCGTGCAGCCGCCCAATCGGCTCGTAAAACAGCGAGAGATAAAACACGAACCCCACCAATTCCCCGACCGACAGCGCGCCGCGAATCACCATCCCACCGCCCACCCACAACACCAATCCCGTGCCCAGCGCCGCCGCCAGCGCCATCGCCGGCGAGTAGATCGACCACACGCGCATCACGCTCAACGTGCCCAGCCGCAGCTCATCCGCGCGCTGGCCGAACCGCGCGTCCTCGTGCGCCTCGCGACCGAACGCCTTGATCTGCCGGATGCCCTGCAAATTATCCAGCAACAGCGCGTTCATCGCGCTCGCCGCCTGCCGTTGCGCGCGGTACCGCCGATGCGCGGTCAGCGTGTACCACAGCGCGCCGCCAATCAAAAACGGCAGCGGCACCAGCGCCACGCCCGCCAACAGCGGACTCGTCCAAAACAAAATCACCAGCGTCCCCACGATGCTCAACAGCGCCACCGATCCCTGCTCGGTGCCGTCGATCAACACGCGCTCGACCGAGTTCACGTCGTCGATCACACGCGTCATCAAATCGCCCGAGGCGCGTTGATCGAACCACCCGATCGGCAGCCGTTGCAGCCGCGCGTACACATCGCGGCGAATGTCGAGAATCACCCGTTGCTCGAACTCGTTGTTCACGCGAATGCGCAGACTGTTGAACACTTCGCGCAGCACAAACGCGCCGAGCAACGCGAGCATCACCGGCAGCAATTTCGCCGCGTCGCGCTTCACGATCACGTCGTCGATCGCGAACTGCATCAGCTTCGGATACGCGAACGCGCACGCCAGCGACAGCACCGCGCACGCAATCGTCGCCGCCGCGAAGAGCCGGTACGGCCGCAGATAAACCGCGATGCGCCGCAGCACCTCCCACGTCGTGCGCGATTTCGCGACGAAGCTCGGATCCGTGGACGCGGCGAGTTGGGGATGACGCATCATGCGAAAGTTTTTTGAACTACAACCGCCGCCCTACTTGAGAAAATCCCGCAGCATCACGCGCTTGAGTTCGCGCTCCTTGGGATCACTCGCGGGCGCGAGCAGGCCGCCCGCGGCGACGGGTCTGCCTTTGTTTTCGGGATTAAGGAATTGCACCAGCGCCTCGCCGAACGGCGCGAGATCGCGCGGGGTGCGGCTCGAAATCAAATTGCCATCGACGACGACGGGTTCATCGACCCACACGCCGCCCGCGTTTTCCAAATCGTCCCTGATGCCGAGCGAGCCGGTCACGCGTTTGCCCTGGAGAATGCGCGCGGAAATCGGAATCCAGCCGCCGTGACAGATGAACGCGACCAGTTTTCCCGCCTCGAAAAATTCGCTCGTGAGTTGTTTCACCTTCGGCTCGCGCCGCAATTTGTCCGGCATGAAACCGCCGGGGATCAGCAGGCCGCAATAATCCACGCTGGAAACCTCCTTGAGCAGCGCGTCCGCGCGCGCGGGATAGCCGTGCTTGCCCGTGTACGTTTTCAGTTCCGGCCCCGCGAGCACCATCCCGTAACCGGCCGCCTCGAGCCGCAGTTTCGGATACCAAAGTTCGAGGTCCTCATAATCGTCATCCACGAACGCGAGCAGATTTTTTTGCATCGCGCCATTAACCACGGAACAAGGTGAGGCGGCAAACTTTGAACCCGAATTCCGAAATGGAAATGCACGGAACGGACGATCACGCACTAGGGGCGCGGCGTTCACGCCGCTTCAGCGTACGCACGTTTTGGGGCGAAAAGAATGCCGCGGGTCGCTGGCCGGTGAAGCGGCGTGAAGAGCCTGTGTGAAAAACGGAATAGCGGTTCAGGCAGCTGCGAAAAAGTTTGTTGGGGGATCCCTCCGCTCCTGCCACGGCTTCCCCATCGGGGACGCCCACGCGCGCGCACGGCCACCACCACGCGCGCACGGCCACCGCCCGCGCCGTTTTCTCGGCCCCGGTGCTCTGCGGACGGCAGTCGCCAGCGCCGCCAGCGGTTTTTCCAGTCCCACCACCGCCAGCGCCCGTTTCAAGTTGTAGCCCAAGTGCGCCCGACTCACTTCGGCCCCAACTTTGATTTGGCCCCGCACTGGAAATCCGCCCGGCAAGAGCCACTTGAGCGTGCCCCAGCAGGGTTTGATCCGTGTCTGGCGCCGGGCCGGCTTTTCCGGGGCCGCCGCCACCGCCGCCGCCATCCGTTCCAGCACCGCTTCGTGTTCCCACCGGCTCACGGTCCGGTGCGCCGCTTTCGTGCCGCGGCTGTTGCGCGCGCCGCCCGCACAGGCTTTTCGGTTCTCGTGGGCAAAGAGTTTCCGGCCTTTGTCGGTCTGCTCCCGGTGGCGTGGCCATGCGGCCCCGCCGGGACAGTGGGAAATGGCGCGCGCGGCGGCGTGGCGAAAATCCTTCTTGCCATGCCGTCCGGCGCGTTCGCGCGGCGCGTTTTCCACCGCCGGCAGGTGCGGCTCCAGGCCGATTTCCTGACCGGTCTTGCGGGCTTCACTTGGGAACTAACCGCCGGCGGCCACCACGTCGGCTGGTGGGATTTCCAGTTCGGCTTGCGCCGCTTGCGCCACCTCCGCCAG